>CACYBS010000385.1 GCA_902772725.1 Erysipelothrix rhusiopathiae | reverse complement strand
TTCACCTTTGCGTGAATTCTTGTATGTTGACGATCTTGCAAACCTTTGCGTATTCCTTATGAATAACTATAGTGGAAACGAAACTGTCAATGCAGGAACGGGAAAAGAGCTTACTATCAAGGAACTGACAGAGCTTGTAGCAAAGGTTGTTGGCTACACCGGGAAAATTGAGTGGGATCCCACAAAGCCAAACGGTACCCCGAGAAAACTGCTTGATGTCAGCAAAGCAGCAAACCTTGGCTGGAAATATAAGACTGAGCTTGAGGATGGTATCCGTTTAAGTTATGAAGATTTTCTCAATAATCCGATGAGGGCTGAGCGATGAATATTATTCTATTATCTGGTGGTTCTGGAAAAAGACTCTGGCCTTTAAGCAATGATATTCGAAGTAAGCAATTCATAAAGATATTTAAAAGACCTGAACACCATATCCCAATGGGAACAGAGTATAACGGCGAATATGAGTCCATGGTTCAAAGGATTTATCGACAGATTAAGACGGTAGATCCTAATGCGGTTGTTACAATCGCAACCTCTAAATCTCAGGTATCTGCTATATATAATCAGCTTGGACCTGAAGTAGGAATTTCTGTGGAGCCATGCCGTAGAGATACATTTGCGGCTATAGCACTTGCCACAGCCTATCTTCATGATGTCAAAGGTGTTGATGAATCGGAAGCAGTTGTAGTTTGTCCAGTTGATCCTTACGTTGAAGAAGGATATTTCAAGACACTGAAAGACATGTGCAATGCTGCACAAGATGGTAATGATAATCTTGTTTTAATGGGCATTGAACCAACATATCCTTCAGAGAAATACGGATATATAAAACCTTTAAAAAATGAAAATGGTGAAAGTAAGTGGGGTTTTACAGAAAAGCCAAATAAAGAAAAAGCTCAAGAATATATAAATGAAGGAGCTCTTTGGAATGGTGGTGTATTTGCCTATAAGCTGAAATATGTATTAGATAAGGCGAAGGATATTTTAGGAACTTCAGACTACGATGATTTGTTTTCTGAATATGAATCACTGAAAAAGATTTCTTTTGATTATGCAGTGGTTGAAGCTGAGAAAAGTATCAAAGTTTTAAAATACAGCGGAACATGGAAAGATTTAGGCACCTGGAATACGCTGACGGAAGCCATGGAAGAAAATACCGTTGGTGATGTGCGAATGAATGAGAATTGTAAGAATGTCCATGTAATTAATGAATTAGGTATTCCGGTTCTTGTCATGGGCGGGAAAGATATGGTTGTTGCAGCAAGCCCGGATGGAATATTAGTTTCTGATAAAGAACAGAGTTCATATATCAAACCTTTTGTGGATGATATAGATCAACAGATTATGTATGCAGAAAAAAGCTGGGGAAGTTATCGAGTATTGGATGTTGAAGAAGACAGCATGACAGTTAAGGTAACACTTAACCCTGGACATAATATGAACTATCACAGTCATGAAAAGCGTGATGAGGTCTGGACTGTATTAAGTGGTTTTGGAACTACAATTGTTGATGGCATGGAGCAGCCAATCAAAGTCGGAGATGTGGTTACGATGGCTGCAGGATGTAAACATACCGTAATTGCAGGTGAAAAAGGTCTTCAACTCATGGAAGTACAGCTTGGCACAGATATAAATGTCAGTGACAAGAAAAAGTATGAGTGGCCACTATGAATCGACCGTTTCTTCTGATACCTGCTGCCAAGGATTATCTCTGGGGCGGAAACAGATTGAATGATGACTTTAATATGGGATGCAATGTTTACCCATTTGCTGAGGCATGGGTATGTTCAACACATCCTGATGGAAAATCACAACTTGTTTCCGGAGAATCTTTAAGCGATATTCTTGAATCGCATCCAGAATATCTAGGAACTCATGCTGTATCACTAAATAATGGAAAGCTTCCAATCCTTATCAAGTTAATCGATGCAAAAAAAGATTTATCTGTACAGGTTCATCCTGATGATGAGTATGCCATATCTCATGAAGGCAGTTTAGGTAAGGTTGAGATGTGGTATGTACTTGATGCCCAGCCACACTCTGGAATCATTTATGGATTTAAACATGATGTTACTGTAGATCAGGTTGAAGAATCCTTAAATAATGAGGAAATAATAAATCTTCTCAACCATGTAGAAGCACATAAAAATGATTTGTTTTATATCGAATCCGGAACAGTACATGCAATTGGTGCAGGTTGTTTGATTGCTGAAATACAGGAGAATTCCAATCTAACCTATCGTTTATATGATTACGGACGAATCGATAAAAACGGAAACAAACGTCCATTGCATATTAAAAAAGCATTGGAAGTTATGAAATATACATCATCATCTTCGCCTCGTCAGCCAATGCGTGTATTGAAGTATAAATCTGGATATGCATCTGAATTGCTGTGTCGGTGTAAATATTTCCAGGTAGAGAGGATTTTGTTAAATACAGAAAATCGTAAGTTGGCGGAATTTAAAACAGGAAGTAACAGTTTCCATGCACTTCTGTGTGTAGATGGGTGTGGAACCATATTTGGTGATGATGTGAATATTCCATTTTTTAAAGGAGATTGTATTTTTGTTCCAGCTGACAGTATCGAGTTAAAACTGCATGGAAAGGCTCAAATTTTGAATGTGAGTTGTTGATATGAGTTGGAAAACATTAGAATCACAAACTTTGATTAATGATTATCACGTAACGGTAAAAAAGAACAAAGTAGAATTACCTGATGGAGCTGTTATCGATGATTTTTATACAGTTACAATTCCTGACGCGTCTATGGTTGCTGCTATAATGGATGATAATTACATACTTTTAAAAACTGAATATCGTTACGCAATCGGAGATGAAGTAATTGAATGTCCTGCAGGTATGTTTGAAATAGACGAAACTGATCCCTTATCAGTAGCGAAAAGGGAACTATATGAAGAAACAGGGTATACGGCTGCTTCATGGACTTATTTGGGACCAGTACGAGAATCTACATCAAAACTGACTAATAGAATGCATTTGTTTCTGGCAAAAGGTGCTGTTAAGACATCTAGCCAGCATCTTGATGCAAATGAACATTTATCTGTAATGAAAGTAAAACTAGAAGATGCTGTAGAGATGGTTATGAACGGAAAGATAAATGCCAACAGTACAGCTCATCTTATATTGAAAGTAGCACGGATTGTGAGGGAATAATGAATTATAAAGACAGATATAAAAGACTGTTTAAACGTATGAAGTCCAATAAACAAAGATATGAGGAATTTCATACTTCTATTCTTACAAAAGAAGAAAAAAGAATTTGGGAAATATGCGAACAGTTTGGAAAAAGAACTATTCCACCCAAAGATGATAATGATTTTAAGGAAAGTTTAGATGAGAAAAGAGCTCATAGACTTTTAGATGAACTTGAAAAGATACTCGATCAATTGGGATGGTAATTCTATGGAAACCTCCAACAAATATGTAATTGAATATCAACGATGGCTTCAAGCTGTAAATGAAAATGAATTGCTAAATGAATTAAATAATATGGATGAGACTGCAATAGAAGATGCATTCTATCGTGATCTTGCCTTTGGAACCGGTGGACTACGGGGAACTATTGGTGCCGGTACAAATCGCATGAATATTTATGCGGTAGGTAAGGCAAGTCAAGGGTTAGCTAATTATCTTGGTGCCGGTGCATCTGTAGTAATAGGATATGATAGCCGAATTAAATCTGATGTCTTTGCTAGAACAGCAGCATCTGTATTTGCGGCTAATGGAATTAAAGTTTGGCTTTGGTCAGAACTGACTCCGGTACCAACTGTAAGCTTTGCTGTAAGAATGCTGAAAGCTTCTGCTGGGGTAATGATAACTGCTTCGCATAACCCAAGTGAATATAACGGGTATAAGGTATATGGCTCAGATGGATGTCAAATTACTACAGAGGCAGCAAAAGAAATTCAATTTCAAATTAATAATTTGGATATCTTCTCCGATGTGAAATCACTTAGATTTGATGAGGCATTGAATCAGAACATGATTAATTATGTACCATCATCTGTGATGGATAGCTTTATTGAATCTGTAAAATCTGAATCCGTTCTTTTTGGAGATGATATCGATAAAAATGTTTCGATAGTATATTCTCCGCTCAATGGCACAGGACTTAAACCAATCTTAAGGGTTCTTGAAGAAAGTGGGTATACATCTATTACTGTAGTGGATGAACAAAGAAATCCGGATGGTAATTTTCCAACATGCCCTTATCCTAATCCTGAAGTTCGTGAGGCAATGGAATTAGGACTTGAATACTGTAGAAAGACAGGAGCCGATCTTATGCTGGCTACAGATCCAGATTGCGATCGATGTGGAATAGCTGTAAGAGACGGTGAAGAGTATAGACTATTATCAGCAAATGAAGTTGGATTACTTCTTTTAGACTATATATGTTCTCAAAGGGTCAAACACAATAAGATGCCAAAACACCCTGTTTTTGCGAAGACGATTGTAACCATGGATTTAGCTGAGAAAATTGCAGATCATTATGGAGTTGAAACTATTAATGTCCTTACTGGGTTTAAATTCATAGGTGAGGTCATTGGACGTTTAGAAAAGCAAGGAAGAGCAGATGATTATATCTGCGGTTTTGAAGAATCATATGGATATTTAACAGGTTCTTATGTTAGGGATAAAGACGGTGTAAATGCAGCCTTTATGATTTGTGAAATGTTCGCATTCTATAAAACAAAAGGAATTAGTTTTATAGATAAACTTAACGAGCTTTACTCGATTTATGGATATTGTTTCAATACTCTACATTCTTACTCATTTCCTGGATCAGCGGGAATGTTGAAGATGCAGAATATAATGGAGGAATTTCATAAAGGACTGGATGAAATAGCAGGACATAAGGTTATTCAAATTGATGATTATAGCCGTGGATTAAATGGGTTACCAAAATCGAATGTTCTTAAATATTTTATCGATACTGGATCTGTTGTTATTAGACCATCCGGAACAGAGCCTAAATTAAAGCTCTATATTAGTATCACTGCTGAAAATAGAGACATTGCTGAAAATATTGAATCACGTATAGCTGATGAAATGGAGAAACAAATAAAAAGCTAGTATAACTTATATGTCTTTTTAAGCAGTATCGCGTTATGCTATCTATCAATGAAATGAAGATTGTTCATTATGAATTTTATCTTTACGATCAGGAGAACATAGTGGAGAAATCCGATGAGATAGAGTTCACTAAAAATGAAAACATAGATGCTAATATTCTTGATTAAAAGAACCAAGTGTATTTAGCATCTTTTTTTTATGTCCACAGTTTATGCTTAATTAATATATTCATTTATAATGTCGCTAAAATAGGTATAAGTCCTGATATTTAGAATTCGGTAACGATTTTGACATTGTCTTTAAGGTGGTGTAACATCATTTAATAGGGAATACATTTAGCAGATTTATGAGCGAATAGAGCAAATAGGTTTTTCATTAATTCTGTAGTAAAATAGTTCATGGGAGTATCCTTTCTTTGGTTTTGGTTGAACTAATTTTACTAAGGATACTCTCTTTTTTCTATCGTAAAGCCTATTAGAGTTTACACAAGATATTGCATGCTACCTAGTAATAAATGCAATTATGAAAGGATAAGGATTAATGATAATCAAAGAATTAAAATTATATAATTTCCGTCGTTTTAAGTCTGAGAAGGGGAATCCAGGATTACAGATTACTTTTCGTAAAGGATTAAATGCTTTGATAGGCGAGAATGATTCAGGAAAAACAGCTATTATTGATGCAATAAAATTAGTCCTCCATACTCAGAGCAATGATTATATTCGGCCTTTTGAAGAAGACTTTTATACTAATGATGGTATTCATTTTGCTGATGAATTTAAAATTGACTTGACCATTTCGGAATTCACTGATAACGAAGCAAAAAACTTTGTAGAATATTTACAATATTCTAATGATAACTCACATATAGAATATTATTTGAATTTACATTTTAGAGCGTGGCGTGAGCCGGATTCCAATCGTATTTATAGTGAACTTCGTGTTGGAGATGTTGTTGATGGTATTGTTCTTGAAGGAAAAGCACGCGATTTATTAAGAGCTGTTTACTTGCGCCCTTTACGTGATGCTGAACGCGAAATGCGTTCAGGTAAGAATTCAAGAATTTCTCAAATTTTATTAAATCACCCTATAATGAAGGGAGAATCCGAGGAGACGTTAAAGACAATAATCAATGGTGCAAATCATCAAATTGAACAGTATTTTACACATGATGATCGAGGCAAGCTTGTACTGGGTTTTATCCGAGATACATTAGAAGAGTTTCAAGAAAAAGGAAAGTCAAACAAAGCAGTATTTAAAACCGCAGATGCTCAATTAAGGTCTATTTTAGAAAGTCTTTCTTTAACAACGCCGGAGTATCACCCTGGATTAGGAGATTTAAATCTTTTATTTATTGCAGCAGAGCTTCTACTTTTGCAGCAGGATGAAACTGGAGGACTTAGACTGGCTTTAATTGAAGAGTTAGAAGCGCATCTTCATCCTCAAGCGCAACTAAGACTAATTCAGTATTTACAGCGTGAATATCAGGATAAAGGTGTTCAGATAATTGTTTCAACTCATAGTCCTATACTTGCCAGCAAGATAAACCTAAAAAACGTAATCTTACTGAAAAATGGATCTGGATTTAATATGGGCTATGGACATACTGAACTTGATAAAGGAGATTACCTTTTTTTACAACGCTTTCTTGATTCGACAAAATCTAATCTATTCTTTGCCAAAGGAGTGATTATGGTTGAAGGAGCTGCTGAAGAAATGTTGGTCCCTGTAATAGCTGATATTATTGGATATCCGCTTGAAAAATATGGAGTATCAATCGTAAATGTTAACGGGACAGCATTTCTCCGTTATAGTCGCATTTTTCAGAGAAAGGATAATAGCCAGATTGGAATTCCAATCGCAGTAATAACTGATTGTGATGTTAAGCCTATGGATGATAAGGGCAATTATTGCAATAAAGATTACGAAATGAAAGAAGCCGTTACAAAAAAAGAACAATATTATACCCAAGGAGATGTTAAAGCTTTTGTAGCTCCTAAATGGACATTGGAGTATTGTATTGCTTTAAGCTGTTTATGTGAAAGATTCCATAAGTCAATTTATTATGGCAAGAAAATCAAAAACAGTGACATGTATTCACTTACAGATAAGAAAATAGAGAAAGCAAACCAATTATTTGAAACAGATTACGAAAATTGGAAAGACCTAACTCACGAGGAATGTGCATTTAATACGTATAGGTTAATGTTAAATGATTCAGGAAGTAGTGATTTAAAAGCAATTGTTGCTCAATGTCTTGCGACTGTACTTCAGTGGGAAATATATGATAATAATGATAATATAAACCAAGAAAATATGTTTGATCATGAATTATATCGAATGACTATTAATTCTGAAAAAAGGAAGAAGATGGAGAATGCAATAGAACAAGATAAATATTTGCGATATATCGTTGATGCGATAAGGTATGCTACTAATAATTATTCAAAGGAGAATGATTAATATGCCAATGAAATGGAATGTATCCGATAAAGAGATTGAAGAAATTGAAAGCATTCTTTTTAAAGATAATTACCATTTTTCCGATGATGCAAAACAAGTAATTCGGTGTTGGGATTCAACTGAAGTATCAGCATGTCCTGGAAGTGGAAAGACAACAGTTTTACTTGCAAAGCTGAAACTTTTAGCTGATAGAATGCCGTTAGAAAATGGTTCGGGTATATGTGTTTTATCTCACACTAATGTTGCCGTTAACGAAGTTCAAGAAAGATTGACTGAATATACAGATTGTCTTATGAGTTATCCTAATTTTATTGGAACTATTCAGACTTTTATTGATAGATTCGTAACTTTCCCATATCTTAAAATGTATACAAATAAACAAATTGAGGTTGTAGATAACTATACTTGTGCTCATAATTTCTGGAATTATGTATCTAAACATACAAATGAATATTCTACATTTTTTTATTTAGTGAAATCAAAATATACGAATGAAAATAATCATATATCGGATTTAGATGACTATGTTGCAGGAATTTACCAAAAACAAGGCAATTTATTCCATGGCAAACAATGTTTAGCAAGAAATACAACAAATTCTGCTATTCAATTTATAAAAGCTAAAAGAGAATTTTTAAAAGAAGAAGGAATGATAACATATAACGAAACATATGATTACGCCATGGAGGCTCTTCGAAATAATACTTCTCTTCGAGATTTATTGAGTAGACGTTTTCAGTATGTTTTTGTAGATGAATACCAAGACTGCCGAGAAGTACAAAGACAATTAATTTGTGATATCTTTGACCCATCTATTTGCATGTTAATTAGAATAGGTGATCCAGATCAAGCAATTTATGATTCGGATACAGATGAAGCTGCAGAGTGGAAACCTAGTCCAAATGCACTGTCTATTACAACAGCTAATAGATATTCTCAAAATATTGCAGACGTTTTAACACCGTTGAGAGCAACAAAAGAAAAGATCACATCGACAATAGGCAGTACAGATATATCTCCAATTTTAATTGTGTTTAACCAAGATAACATTGTTGAAGTACTTCCGACTTTTTCACATTTGCTTGAAAAATATCATATTGATCAAGGAAAGATTAAGGCAATAGGATGGGTTTCAAAATCAAATAATCTAAAGATAGCGGATTATTGGGAAGGTTATCCCCTAAAAATCAATAAGCAAAAAGATGATTCTTATTGGGTAGTGATAGATGAAATTGTTCATGCATTAAATGACAAGAAGTTGTATAAAGTAGAATATGCATTACGCAGATTAATAGTGAAGATATTGAGCTATATTGATTGTGAAGATTCTGATGGGAAAAAGTATTCAATGGTTACGGTCAAAAAGAGACTAGATAGTAACTATTTTGATCAATTCAGAGGTGGCATAATTAGTTTATGTTCTGATCCACCTTTTACCTCTAAGAATGTTGAAATTAAAATAAGGCAAATAATAAACTCGATTATTACTTATAATGCAGGCGACGTTTTTTCTAGATTGCCAGATTTTTTTATGGAGTCTATAAATCTGAATGCGTGCTCAGAAACAAATCACTATGTTGATGAATATGGAAGAACCATTGAATTTGGTACAATACATAGTGTAAAAGGTGAAACACATGGAGCTACATTATATCTGGAAACTGTATTTAAGAACCAGTCTGATATAAGCAGAGTTCTACCCCTTTATCAAGGAAAGAAACAAGGAAATTCTAGCATTTACGAAAAAAATAGGAAGCTTGTGTATGTTGGATTAAGTAGGCCAAGAAAACTATTATGCTTAGCTGTAACAGAAAATACTTATCAGAAAGGTAAAGTGTATTTTGAAAAGAGTGGATGGGAAGTAATAGATTTGAGGCAATAATCGCTAGAAGTTAACAACATATATCGTAAAATAATAATTAGAATTTTACCCAAAAATGAATGCGGATTTGAGTCAATATTTTTTAACACTGATGGAATTTAACATCAATTTACATTGTATATCCAAGAGTTTGTGTTTTACTCAAATTTGAAAATAATAATTAAGCTTTTTTATATTATCCTTAGCATAAGTAATTACTTCCTAGGATAGAGTCCATTTCTAAATCAAAAAAACAGAATCATCTAGTATGTTCGAGTTCCATCTCGCCAACTGGGCGATTCTTTTTATTTTGTCATGAATCTTATGACTTTCTGTTAAATCTTAAACTCATTTATCCATAAAACCGTAATTGTCTCGTTATTGAAAAAAGATAACTATTATGATACCTTAAGAAGATACATTCTATAAATGAATTTGAATACGTGATTCATATATGAATAATCCGCTGTGGCGGAGCCACCTAATCCGTTAATTAGAGCCACCTCAATTCCGGGGGCGAGAGCCACCAATTCCGAAAAATAGAGCCACTAAAAACAGAGCCAATCGACTCACGTTTAGAAGTAGGATGGGCTCTGTCTTTATTTTATTTTTTCAATTTTGAATAGTCTTCCCGCAT
>CACYBS010000384.1 GCA_902772725.1 Erysipelothrix rhusiopathiae | reverse complement strand
GAAGATATGCCTTGGATAGAGCAGGAATTTGATCCGGAGTTTCGTCAGTATATATTGGATTTCCCAAGGGATCAGCTTCCCGGAATCTATAAACTGATTGAACGATATCAGGATAGCCGGCGAATCATTATTTTTCATTCCAGAGCGGAAGCCGATAACTGGATTGATGTATGTGATAATCGGTGATTGTAAGGGTGATACAAAATGAACTATAAGGTAATTGATAAAGAGAAGTACTATAGAAAAGGTGTGTTCCGGCACTTTACAGAAGACTGTAAGTGCTCGACCTCAATAACAGCGAGAATCGATGTAACAGAACTCGTTACATATTCTAAGAACACTGGAACGAAGTTTTATATTAATTTTTTGTATATTCTTTCCAAAGTTATGAATTCCCGCGAAGACTATCGGATGGGATACATCTGGCAGAGCGATGAGTTGATCTGTTATGACGTGATCAATCCTACACAGTATGTTTTTCATGAAGATACCGAAACCTGTACCCCTGTGTATACAGAATACTGTGAGGACTATGAAAAGTTCTACGTTTCTGCATTGCGGGATGTTGACCGGGCAAAGAAGACAAGGGAATACGGTTTGGATGCAGTCAATCATCCCAACTGGTTTGATGCCTCGTATATTTCGTGGCTTTCCTATGATTCTTTGAATATAGAGCTGCCGGATGGATATCTGTATTTTGCGCCGATCATCAATTGGGGAAAATACAGGGAAGAAAACGGAAGGCTTGTGATGCCGGTGACCGTTCGTTTGAATCATGCGGTTGCGGATGGGTATCTGGTTGCCAATGTATTCCGTCTTTTGGATAAAGAAATCAAATGTTTTGTCACTGATTAATGCAGGTTGAGAAGTGACAGAAATGTAGAAAGGTTTTTTGAAGATGAATCGTATACTATTCAAATATCATCCAAATCTATACAGCGATGAGATATTAATTAATGATGAAGGTATATGTGATTGCTGCGGCAGGACGGTTTCAGAATATATCAATCAGGCATATACATCCAAGGATATCGATTGTATCTGCCTTGGCTGTATTCATGATGGAAGTGCTGCCCAAAAGTTTGATGTCACTTTTGTTCAATATGCCGAAAAGGTATCAGAGGTTAAAAAACATGATGAACTGTTCAAACGCACTCCCGGATATATGTCATGGCAGGGCGAATTCTGGCTGGCGTGCTGTGATGATTATTGCGCATATCTCGGTCCGGTAGGAATCAGTGAATTGGATAAGCTTGGTATTAAAGAACAGGTGCTTGAAGACTATGCAGCGCAAAGTCCATCTTATTCCCTTGATGTAGTAAATGAATATCTTAGAAAAGACGGAGACATGACCGGATATCTGTTTTGCTGCTTACATTGCGGGAAATACAGATTGTATGTTGATGCCAACTAATTAATAAGCATTGTTTGTTGGAGAATAATATGAAAAAGTATATCGTGTTTTTGCGGGGAATTAATATCAGCGGTAAAAACAAAATCAGTATGCCGGCATTAAAAGAAGAATTGAATAAGGCGGGCTTCTTGGATGTATCGACATATTTAAACAGCGGTAACATTGCACTTGTATCTGATGATAATAATATTCGTCTTAAAATAGAAAATATCATAAAAAATAAGTTCAATCTGGATATTCAGGCATATGTCATCGAGGCAGATGCACTTAAAGATATCCTTTCACATGTGCCGGAATGGTGGAACAGTCCGGATAAAAGTAAGTATGATAACTTAATTTTCATCCTTTCAGAAGACAGCCCTCAAGATGTTTGTAGGATGATCGGTGAGCCTTCCGAGTCGCTTGAAGAAATACAAGTTTATGACAGAGTTATATTTTGGACTTTTGATAGGAAACAATATCAGAAATGTAACTGGTGGAAAAAAACGGCTTCAAATGGTATCGCCGAAAAGCTCACTATCCGAACTGCCGGTACTGTTTTGAAGGTTTGTAGATAAATTTCAGGAGATATGTATGAGAAAAATCGTTGCGTTAATATCAGGAATATTGGGAATTGTATTAGGGCTCTATATGTTGATAGCCGGACTCATGGATATAACTATTTCTAAATGGTTGATTGGCTTATTTTCAATTGTATGTTTGGTGAATGGAATATTGTCCTTGATGAATATCAAAGCTAAACGATAATTTGTGAGGAATAGGCAGCTTTTTTGATGATTGACGGTTATAAAAATGCACCTCTAATACAACAGTTTTTCTTATTGTTGATTAGAGGTGCATATTAGTTAAATAGAATTGTATATAGTCTATATATCTTTATTGAGATTCAAATCTGGATAAATCCTGATAATAATGAACGATATTGTCTCTATAATCATTTGTAATTGTAAAACCGGCAGGATTTTGGTTGACATACGTGAAATTAACAGAACCGGATTTTTTTTCAGTAACCGGGCCGCCATTCAATTCGTAACTTACGGAATCCCAACTCAGCGTGATTGTATGGATGGATGGCCAATATTGGCATGAAATGTCATTTGGGATTTTGCCGTCTTCCAGAATTATGGCACAACTTTTGATTGTTTCGTTTTCAACATCGTAGACTAAATCAAGGGACTGAAGTCCTTTATAAGGTTCGCTTCCATCAGACAAAGATCCTTTTAAAACCAAGGTGTTATCTTTGTTCGGCATTCCGCATAAACTGACATAAGTACTGTCGTCACCATAATTAAGACGAATTTCGTCATCATGCAGGACTATCGTATAAGTTAAGGTTGCAGTCAAAGGAGCACATTCCTGTCCAAAAGAACCGGCGCTGCCTCCCGGAGAAACAGTCAAGGTTTGATCATTAATAGAATATGTACCGTAAAAGTAATAGTCTCTGCCAAATTTATCAAGGAAACCTAGAATGATACTGTTTTGATCATCGAAAGAGGAGATAGTAATAAAAGGCAGCTGTGCAACAGTATATGTAGATCCATTATAGTCCAAATCATGCTGTTTACTAAATACATAAGACGCAGGGGAATCCGCAATTAGAGTACCGGCAAGCAGAGAACCTTTTTTACTGTTAACAACGCCATTGGTATAAACAGATGAAGCTTTCGTTACATAAGCCTCTGCCGTTTCCTGATTCCAGGAAAATTCTACTTTTGTACTTGTAGCGGAGGTGTCCTTATCAGAATCTTTTTCTTGCTCTGTTTCTTGAGTAGAAGCAGTGCTGCTGCTTGTCGGTGTGGATCCTCTAGGTATCATCACCATAACAAGAATCAGAAGCAGTGCAATACCTGCACCGATAAAGAGGAAAGGTTTCTTTTTTGCCTTATTTATTTTAACCGGTGGTGAAGGTATTTCCGGCTCTGTAGAAGCCGCAGATGTTTTAGCTGTTTCCGGAACTGGATTAACTTCCTTAAAAGGTTCCGCTTTTTTGACAGGGGTTGGGGTTTCCGGTTGTTCAGGTTCTTTGCAGGTGTCAATTCCCGGAGATTGCAGGAGTTTATGATAAGCTTTCTTTTCTGCGTATCGGTTCCAATATATGGCCTGCAGACGACCTAAACGCATCTGCATTTCATCCGGAAGAACTACTTCTTCCAGATAGATAAGCACACGATTTTTATTCAATTCGCGTACAAAAGATAATTCATCTTTACAGTTGTCACTATTCAGATAGTTTCCTGAGATAAAAGCTATAAAAAAGGAACATTTACGGATATGTTTGGCAATATTGGTATCCCATTCCGTTCCGGGAGAAATGCCGTCATCATACCAAATTCTAAAACCATCTTCCTGCAGTTTAATAATTATAGGCCAGACCAATTCAGAATCCTTGTGCGAATAGCTGACAAAAATATAAGGTTGTTCACCCATGTATGCTACCGGTCTTTCCATAATACCTCCTTGTGCTATATTTTCAGTTATCTTTTCAAATATTATAAAAGAAATAAAACTTTAAGGTCAATATTTCTTTCCGGTCTTGGCTTTTTTCTGCCGTCTTGATTCTTCCTGGTAAAAGTATGCTGACAGTAGAAATTGAACGTGGTCTTATAATCATTACTATTCAAGAACTATCCTCAAATACTATAATATCGGTATGGAAATATTTTTCTGTATTGGGCTTTGGATTATAGCGGTTAAAAAAAGTGTCAGTAAGAGGATAAGAATATGAATCAAATATTTGAGCAGATTGAATATTATATGCATGAATCATTGAGAAAAGGATTACCTGATGTAAAGCTGAGTGATCTGGAAAAAGATGGGGCTATCTTTTATATGAACGGGAAAAACGGAACCGTTTTTGATTGGTATGTTAATGAGCATTTTCCCGGTTTCTTTATCTTCTACAACGATCAGGAAAACCTGGGTGCTGTTAAGGCATTGTTGTATACAGACGGAGGCTTGAGTATATATGTCTATCCGGATCATGGCCATGGTGATCCTGTGACTTTTGAAACAGAAATCGATTCCGAGAGTTTATTGGATTTGGCAGTCCAGTTGGCAGAAAAGGTGGATGGACAGAAAATATGGGATGAAGATATTCGGCTTCTTGACGTGGATGGTCAGCCCGAAAAGGAAGCTGTTGATTTTTTCTTATCCCTTAAAGAAACGTATGAGCCGATGATTGAAAGAAAAAAACTTCTTCCAAAGACGGTAATTGTCTCTAAGAAGGTCCGTGAAGGGGGCTGGAAGATTGGATACGGCATGCGGGATGAGCCTACCTCCGATCGCGACAGCGGATGGTTTTTCAGTGTCGGAGATGAAACAGAAGATTATGTCAACAATCCTTCCAATTTGGAATTGTGGGTTGTGAATTCTGCTTTGATGTATGATCCGGCCTTGATTGAATTCATAACAGCTCCCTATGGCAGTGCAATTGTTAGGACTTCATCTGACAAGTTTGAACTTGATGAACCCGGAAAAGAGATTCTGATTGAAAAGAAAGGACCGTCAACATGATAAAGATACTTTTTATATGCCATGGCAATATCTGCAGAAGTCCAACCGCTGAATTTGTGATGAAGGATTTAGTCGCCAAACAAGGCGTTGAATCTAAGTTTTTGATTGAATCGGCAGCGACCAGCTCGGAAGAAATCGGATGCGATATGTATTGGCCGGCTAAAAGTAAATTAAAAGAAAAAGGCATTCCGTTTACCCGTCGAAAAGCTCGTCAGGTGCAATCTGATGAATATGACAAGTGGGATTATATCTTTGGCATGGATGATGCCAATGTTCGAAATTTGAAACATTTATTTCATGGTGATCCGGAAAATAAGGTACACTATTTACTGGATAATCGAAGTGTTTCGGATCCCTGGTATACCGGGAACTTTGAACGAGCATTTAACGATATAAAGACCGGATGTGAAATCTGGCTGGAGAGGTTACTATGATCAAACAGAACTTACATACGCATTCCACCTATTGCGATGGAAAAGACACAATTACGGAAATGATTGAAACTGCCATTGAAAAAGGCTTCACAAAGCTTGGCTTTTCCGGTCATATCCATGTCGGTATCGACGATGGATCGATGAGCGAACAAGGACAGAAACAGTATATTCAAGAAGTCCTTCAGAAAAAGGAAGAATATAAAGATAAAATTGAAATCTATTTAGGAATCGAACAGGATACCCTGGCTCGATTAAGTAAAAAAGAACCATTTGAGTATATTATCGGATCTGTTCATTTTTTAGAAAAAGACGGACAATATATGCCGGTGGACTATGATGAGTCGACAAGTGTAAAAATGGTTGAACAGTGGTTTGACAATGATTTTCTTGCCTATGCCAAACAATATTATAAGACGGTAGCTGTGCAGGCCGATTGGGAAGAAGTGGATATTATCGGACATATCGATTTATTGACCAAATATAACGAATCCGAGAAATACATATCCTTTACTAACCCGGAATATATCAAAGCTGCCTGCGACTGTATCGATGCACTTGTTTCAAAAGGGAAGATGTTG
>CACYBS010000383.1 GCA_902772725.1 Erysipelothrix rhusiopathiae | reverse complement strand
TTATAAATCGTAAATATCAATACAAACCTGATAAAGAATTGAGAAAAGGTAAAGTTATTTCGAATACCATCCCAAATAGAAATTACTCCTACTCCCAGTATTGCCAAAACACTCATAAACATAAGTGTACATCCCATGATCCTTGCTCCTTTAAACAATTCTCTTTTTCTTGGCTGGATCACATCCCGTGCTTCTTTAGGAGCGGAAGAGAAAAGCCTTTGATCTTGAACAAATGCTACAGCGGCTATAAGTAATACCGTTATTGCCATACAAAACACTATCGCAAGAAATATCGTTAATAACATAACTATCATCCTTTCCTATCTTTCCGGTTTACAAGAATTTAAACTCTTAGTTAGCTGATACTAACCTATTTCTATGATAGTCCTTTTTTTAAGTAAATAAAAGTGCCCCACCAAACAAATGGTGAGGCTGTATAAGCTTAGTCCTTATCTAAACCTAATTTTTCCTTTAATTCATTCATAATATCATATGCACTATAAAGGATTGGAATTTCATAAGTCTCTTCTTTTGAATGCTGTGGATCCCATACCTGTGCAAAGAACGGATTCTTTCTTGCGATTGCCGGATAGTTCCATGACTTACGCAGACACTCCGGACACCAGTGACCGCCATGCAGTACGGCATTGACAGAAAGCTTAAACGAATGACCAAAAGCACACTTCCATTCTACCGGTTGATAAATATCCTTTGGTGCTTCTTGTTCAAAGCTTCCTCCGCGATATTTCGCTGCTTCTTTTAAATCCTCTGTATTTAAGCTATTAATACCGGTCTGCTCATTATATCCATGATTCAGATAAGATTCTTCTTCACTTGGATGATGGAGGTCCAGTTCACGCTTTTTATTCATTTCTTCTTCCGAACCAAAGAACGCATTGATCCAATCCGTTTCATGATTTTCTTTCATCCAGAGATAACCCATACGCTTTTTAGCTATCTCAATATTATGCGCTCTCATACTTTGTGCGGTAGGCATCATAGCTGCAATCATCGGATTTTTCATCATACGGCTGATTTCTCCGGCTACACCGCCCCAGTATTGGTCTGCCGGGATACAGCGGAAATGTAAATACTGATCCAATACATCCGAATCTGTATAATACTGTCCATGGAAATTAAATCTTGCCTGCATTTGAATATCATTCGCTTCTTCATATTTGATTCCCATTGGTTCTAACATAATATTGGAAAGTTCCCAGGTGGCCAGACGATAACCTTTTCCACTGCTCAAATTATACGCTTTACGCCAGAAGCTCTCATCAACCCAGTCTTCACATAAGTTGGCCATACAGATACCTGATTCAATGGAAGTACTCCATTCCAGTACATTATTTACCGGCTGATGGAAGATGATTGGCTCTTCCTCAGCTCCCTTGGCACTTGGATGCTGTCCGGTCTGACGAATCGATACCCAGTATTTCAAACCGCTGTCAAATACACAAGCCTCAGAGAAAACTTTGGAAAGAGCATAATAATCATGGATGGATGGGAACATCGGATCTCCCACACGTCCAAAGTGTACCGGCTCTAGTCGACTTCCTGTCATAGCTACTGTTCCAACATACGCAAAATGCACTTTATCAGGATCCGGCTGTTCTTTGATTGCCTTGATGATATTTAATGTTGAACCAATATTTGTATATAACGTTTTTTCAGGATACGCATCCGCTGCCGGAGATACCATGGCACCGATATGAAGAACATAGTCTGCTCCATCAACACATCGCTTCACCGTATCGTAATCTGCCATATCGCCCCATACAATCTCAAGTGCCGGGCAGCGATACTTTTTCAATAACTCTTTATTCTTTTCGGAAGGTCTTGCCAGAATTCTTGTCTTGAAACGATTGGAGCGTGAAAGAAGCTGTTTCATAGTCTCCTGTCCCATGGTTCCGGTAGCTCCGGTCACAAATACAACTTTCTTAGGACGCATAGCATAGGCATGTTCTACCGGGTCATCAAATTTCAAAGCGACATCAAATGCTTCTCTTGTTGCGTTGAGTGCTCTTCTTGCACCGGCTGCATCACCAATTTCAAAATAAGCTACACCGTTTTCACGGCATGCTTTCTCTAAGGCTTTGCCATCACGCTTTAAAGAACCAACTGCCATTACCGCAAAATCACACGGATATGAATTCGATTCTCCATCTTTTTCTCCGATGACTGTATGGTCGCCGATCTCTTTGACAGTAACTCCGGTAACCGGAACAATACCTTCGGCATATACGGATTCCATGACACAAATTTTTCTAGGCTGTCCTAAATCCATACAAATTTCCGGCAGCATCTCTAAAACTGTTACCTTAACACCTTTTTGAGCAAGATATTCAGCAGTCTCTACACCGACCATACCGCCGCCAATCACAACAGCTGTTCCTGATACCTCTGTCTTTCCATTCAATACATCATGTGAGCTTACCACAAAATCTCGATCATGACCTGGTACCGGTACAATAATTGGTTTGGCACCAATCGCATTAATCAGGGTATGCGGTTTGATTTTGGCAATTAATTCCGGTGTTACCGGAGTATTCAAACGAATATCAACACCCATTTTCTCTGCCTGTTTTCCCATCAGAAGCACAGCAGCCTTCATTTCCTGCTTACGAGGTGCTTCTCCGGCTGTCACAAATTGTCCGCCTAGTTTATCAGATGCTTCACATAGAATCGGATGATGTCCGCGCTTTTTCAAGGTGATGGCAGCTTCTAAGCCACCGATACCGCCTCCGGCAATCAAAACCGTTTCCGGCTTATCCGTCTTTGTGATCGCGCATTCTTTTTCACGTCCTACAGCCGGATTTCTAAGACAGGTAATCTGTTCTACATTCGTATCCGCAAAGCAATCATAACAGCCTTGGTTACATCCTACACAATATTGAATATCATCTAGCTTACCTTCTTTTACTTTATTCACAAAGTCCGGATCTGCAAGCTGGGCTCTTCCCATAACAACCATATCCACCTTGTCTTCTTCCAGCAGCTTTTCAGCAAGCTGGGCAGTGTTGATTCGTCCTACACCAATGGTGAGCATATTGGTCTCTTTACGGATTCTGGCCGCATTGTCCACGTTGAAAGCCTGTGGCAGATCAATTGGCGGTACTTCAAATTTTAAACCGGCAGATATAATATTACCGCGGGAAACATCCAATACATCCACTCCGGCATTCTTAGCTAATTTACAGAATTCGATAACTTCTTCAATCGTCAATCCGCCTTCTAAATAATCATCGTGGGCATCGATTCGCATGAAGATCGGCATTCCATCCGGAATGTTCTTGCGAATTGCTGCAATACATGCCAACGGGAATTTAGCACGGTTTTCAAAACTTCCGCCATACTCATCCGTGCGGTGATTTATACCGCCGGATAAAAAGGAATGCGGCAGATAGTTATGCGCGCAATGAAATTCAATACAGTCAAACCCGGCCTGTACGGCTCTTGCAGCAGCTTTTCCATAACAGTCAACAATTTGGTCAATCTGTTCCTTCGTAATACCCGGAAGAGTTACTCCCGGTGCCACCGGCATATCCGATGCCACAAGAATCTGGGCAGTCTGGTCCATTCCAACCGCAAGTGATCCCTGCCATAACTGAATTCCGGCATTTCCACCGGCATCATGAATCGCATCCGTCAACTTTTTTAAGCCCGGAATATATTTATCATCACTGATGGAAAGGAAATGGCGCGGTGCACTTGGAGTATGAACGCTTGCGACCTCCACAATATTCAATCCGGATCCTCCTTTGACCCGCTCTACATGATATTGAATCAAAGTATCCGTTACATAGCTGTCATTGCCGGAGAATTTTGTTCCCATCGCAGGTAGAATAATCCGATGCGGTAACTCTAAATCACGAATCCGAATCGGGGTAAATAGTTTTTCAAACATAGCTTTCCTCCTCATATTTGATCGTATCTCTTGATTTCATGGTACAGCGTTCATCAGCAGGACAGTCAAGAAGAAAAAAATGCAGGAATTTTGATATGAATTCCTACATTTTTTAATTAAAATCATTATTTTTTAATATACGGACTACAATCATTCTTGAAAAACCGTACACCCAACTGTATAGTTTGAGTATAGGAAGGTATTATCCCATGAAAATGAAAGAAATCTGTCAACTTACCGTACTTTCAAAACGAAATATTCATTACTATATCTCGGAAAACCTTTTATCTCCCAGGCAGGATCCCATCAATGGTTATTATAATTTTTCAGAAGAAGATTATATTGCTCTTTTGACGATTCAAAGACTTCGTATGGCAGATTTTTCCATCGAACAGATTCGCGCCATCATTCAAAACCCGCAAACATCTGTATATTATATCAATCAGCATCTAAAACAGCTGCGTAAAAAAATAACGTATTTTACTCAGCTGGAATCCGCTGTTTCCTTTATGCAGAAAAATATACCGTTTCATCCCACTATAACTGACTTAAAAGATCTATGTGATGCAGCTCATATCCCCGAAAAGCCCGATCCGGCCGACCGGAATGAAACACTCAATGATATCAACTTAGTCAATCGCTATCTTTGGGAAAGTTACCTTCCCGAAACACCTTTTACAGAGTATCAGGAGTTTCTCTGGAACAAAATCAACCGCATAACCCTGCAGGAATGCGAAGAAGACTATCACCTGTTAAGTATGAGTCTGCATGAACTGAATTCCCGGCAAATTGAAACGTTTTTTTCCGATAACCGAAAGATGCATGAAAAAGTAATTGGACTTAAAGAACATCAATTTCAAAGCTATGCCGATCAAATGAAACAGGATATTATCCAATTTCTACAAAGTCCTTCTTTGATTCGTAATTGGAAAATGCAGTATACAAATATATATGCACCATCCACACGCCTGTATGATTCGCAAATTGCCAAATTAATGGATGAACTAAGCCCATCCTTTGCCACATACAGAAAGAACATCCACATTACCTGTAATATCGTATATGAATGGCTGCACAGCAATGAAGGAAAAGATGTATTGGCATCGATATATGATACATTAGGACCTCTATGTGATATCGATTCATGCAGCCATGGACAACTGCAGGCCATCGCTTCCTGTGTTCATTTCCCATCTTGAGAAAACTGATTTTCAAAAGAGTGTCTTTGAATATTCAAAGACATTCTTTTTATTGTGCCTGTCATAACAGAATATAAGAATCTATCAGATTGACAGTAATCCTTATAAAAAGACATTGCCCTATAGACAATGCCTTTTGTTATCAACGGTTTACTTCACAATAATGACGGAACTGTTTTTTTAGTTCATCTTTTGATAATTTAAATTCTTCCAATAACTTGGCAGCAGGAGCGCTGTGTCCATACACATCCGGTACACCGATTTTATGTACACCAACCGGATAGTTTTCTGTTACTACACCGGATACGGCTTCACCAAGTCCACCTATTGTACTGTGTTCTTCTACGGTAAGAATAAATCCACAGTCTTTGGCAGCCTGAATAATCATGTCTTTATCAATCGGCTTAATCGAGCACATATTGATCAAGCGGATATGGAAACCCTCATCTTCTAATTCATTTACTGCCTGTAAACAATTATATGTAATAATACCGGCGCAGATCACTGCTAAATCGGTACCATCATGGAGTAATTCTCCTTTACCGATGGAAAATTGATAATTCTCATCATGAAATACTTCTGTTGCGTAGCGGCTAAAGCGCATATATACAGGACCTGAATGCTGATAAGCAGCTTTAACACTGGCTTTAGCTTCGATATGGTCAGCCGGTGATAATACAACCATTCCCGGTATTGTTCGCATTAAGGCAACATCTTCTAAACATTGATGTGAAGCCCCATCTTCACCTACCGATATTCCTGCATGTGTTGCACCAATCTTTACATTGAGTCTTGGATATCCGATGGTGTTACGTATGGCATCATATGCCCTGCCTGCCGCAAACATCGCAAAGGAACTCGCAAACGGAATCAAACCCATTGCGGCAAGACCTGCTGCAACTGACATCATATTACCTTCGGCAATACCACATTCAATAAACTGCTCCGGTAATTCCTTTTTTACATAATTGGATTTGGTAGCTTCCGCTAAATCTGCATCCAATACGACAATGTTTTTATCTTCTTTGGCAAGTTCTAACAGAGCCTGCCCATAAGAGACTCTTGTGGCAATTTTATCCATGATAAGCCTCCTTTAATTCCTTCATCGCAATTTCATATTCTTTATCATTAGGAGCTTTTCCATGCCATTCTACCGCATTCTCCATAAAGGATACCCCTTTTCCTTTAATGGTATTCATACGAATCACAGTCGGTCTTCCATCATTTTGATGGAATAAGGAAAACGCATGTTTTAACTCTTCAAAGTTATGACCGTCAATCACTATTACCTTACATCCGATATCTCTTAACTGGTCATCTATATTATTCAGATTCATTACCTTCGGGATTTCTCCATCAATCTGTAAACCGTTCCAATCAATCAGGATACAGAGATTATCCAGATGATATTGAACCGCAAAATGGAAAGCTTCCCAGATCTGTCCTTCCTGACATTCACCATCACCTAACATCGCATACACATTAGTATCCTTCTTTAGATATTTAGCACCAAGCGCCATACCGCAGGCAGTCGATAATCCTAAGCCAAGTGAGCCGGAACACATATCAATACCCGGTGTATTGATATTGGGATGTCCCTGCAAAAAGCTATCTGTCTGCCGTAAAGAATTCAACTCGGATTTATCAAAATAACCGTGTTGCGCTAATACTGCATACAATGCGGGGGCTGCATGTCCTTTTGACAACACAAACTTATCCATATCTTTCCGTAGTTCTTCATGATATATATACTCTAAAGCTTCTACGATTGATAAGCTTCCTCCCGGATGTCCTGACTTTGCATGATAGATCGAATCAATAATCAACAGCCGTGCTTCCAAAGACAGCTTCTTTAAATCATCGTATAGATCCATATAATATCCTTTCTATCTGATATCATTTGCGATACATATTTCAATATTGAAAAAATGCAGAGCAAAAAACGTATTCTTCTATTGTTTTTGCCCTGCCCTCTGTTTCCAATTACATAGTACCGTTTTATATATGATAATTCAAGAATACCCCTATATTGATTTTCTCATGAATAAGAAGTACTATTTATACGACCGTTTTATATATTTCGGTCGTTTAATTTAGGAGATGTATTATGCCAAAAATATTTACGGAAAAAGAAAAGAATACAATAAAAATATCTATGTTTGAAAAAGGATTTGAATTATTAAAAAAAGAAGGTATGACCCATATGTCCGTTGAAAAGATCACCTCTTCGTGCAATATAGGAAAAAGCACCTTCTATAATTTCTTTTCCTCAAAGGAAGACTTTGTGATTCAATTAATCGAATATAAGCGAAACAAAGCTCTTGAATCTATTAAAAATAAATTAAACGGTAAAGACAAAATGAGTGTTCTGGAAGGAAAAGAATTGTTAAAGAGTATGACCTACTCAACTGACAGCATCTATCAATATTTAAAGCTTGAAGATTTATTGAAACTTCAAAAGAAGATTAATTATCTATCCAATCCGGATATTGATGAAGAAACTGCCTTACTTAAAGAAGTATTTGGCTGTATCGAAAATACTAAATCGGATTTAGATTACTCTTTAATCGCAAATCTGCTGAAAATTATCACCCTGGTAACAGAAGAAAAGAAATTACTTCATGAAAAGGCATACGATAGAACCATCGATACGCTGTACCATACTCTCTTTGAAAATATCTTTATAAAGGAAGCTCTATGAAATACGATATCACCGCAAGATTCTTCCCCTTGATATTTGATCAATATGCCTATGCCTTGTTTAAAAAGGAGGGCATCCCCTTATCAAAGAAAAAAGTTCATAAAATGTATAAAGAGATGGTCCAAAGAACACCAAGCCTTCCTAAAGACAATTCCTTTATCGGAAATATCTTAATGGGATGTTATGCCCTATCTTTTTATAAAACATATCCGGATTTAATTAATGAAGAATTATTTCATCAATTGGTACTGGCCCTGTGTTTGAGTAAACCAATGGTAAAAGCACACAAAAGCGAAGATCCATTTGATGAAAAAATCCTTCTCCTTAAAGAAAAATAAGCAATTCGCTCTCAAAGTTCATCGTATGAAATGGATTGGAAATATACCTTTAAAAGAAATGATGATTCTTATGATCTAACATATACAAAATGCGGCTTATGCCAATTAGGTAAAAGAGAAAACTGCTTTCATCTGATTCGATATCTATGTGAAGCAGATTTCATCACTTATGACCTGATGGGAGCCAACTTACAAAGAACACAGACAATCGCAAACGGAGATCCATGCTGTGATTTCCATATTTCAAGAAAGATTAATTAAAATGATTACACATGCATTAAGAGATGGACTCATTTGGTCTGTATTATGGATTGGTTATGTATATATGTTGTTGAAATGGTTTCCATGGGAGATGGTCCATGAATACCCGGAAGATATCAAAGAAAAAACTACACTCAAAGAACCGACAGAAGAGCAAAAGAAAAAATCAAAAATATATGGAGGACTTGTATCCATAATTCTATTTGCGATACTGGCCATCTTTCCTATTCTGTACTTTCGGTATCAAAAGGTTAGCTTTACCCAGGTATTTTTCTATACATGGATTGCAGCGTTTACCTGGAATGTAGTTGATCTAATCATTGTAGATTGGTTACTTGTGTGTACCGTTACACCGGATTGGCTGATTCTTCCCGGTACCAAAGGGTGTGCCGGATATAAGGATTATAAATTCCACTTTATCGGATTTTTACAGGGATGTATTTATATCACCATCACGGCTTTGTTGATGGCAGGTATTGCCTTTTTGATTCTGAAATACTTTATCTGGTGAAGTTAAATCAAACAATGATGTACTATTTTTCTATTCCTGTCATATAATTTTCTTATACAACCATATAAAGAGGCATATCATGCGTTTGGAAGACTACGTATACGAAGATTATAAAGAATATGAAAAAGCATGTGATAAAATGCGGGAGCATAATGAAGAATACCTGGAAATATTTTCAAAAGATTTAGAACAAAATGGTCTGACCGCTAAAACGATTAACGGACATCTCAGCAATGTCGATTTCTTCCTTAACATTTTTCTTCTCCGTGAAGGAATTTTTACTATGGATGAAAATGGATGAATTCTTCGAATTCTTTATCCACAAATGTATGTGGTCATCTCCGACCTCCATCAAATCAACAGCTGCCAGCTTTAAAAAGCTCTATAAATCGATGGCTGACCACGGATTCATTTCCCAAGATCGATTAATACAATTCAACAAAGAGATTAAACAAGGTGTGCCCCAATGGATTTATGAATAGCAATTATATATGTCCGATTCCTATGACCCATTCTGGTAAACCCGGCATTCATACCTCATGCTCCAATACGATAAAAAAGACACTTTCTTTTCAGAGAGTGTCTATTCTTTTGACTGTAGATGATGATAACCCAACTTTTCTCCTGCAGCCTTTAATGTACTGCCGTTTCTTACTTCCGCTATGATTTTCTGCTCTGTCTGTTCTTTCTTTTGGGATCACAAGCGCTTCGGAATCATCTGCTAAAATAATATCGTTCGGCGTACCTGTACACCGGCATATCCACTGACATCTCCTTTTTTCAAAGGAAGTTTTATTACTTAGCAATCAATCCTCAATAATAGTATGTGCCATCACTTTTCCTTTTGTGACATCATCGATGCG
>CACYBS010000382.1 GCA_902772725.1 Erysipelothrix rhusiopathiae | reverse complement strand
CTTAGAATAGCATATAAACAAAAAATCTGCGCAAGCTAGATGAGCCGTACGCTCTCAACTAACTTACACAGATAAATTTACACTCTCGCTGTAAAAACCTCTAGTTAATTTTGGAGGTTTTTACACAGCCCCTTTTTTTTGTCTTAAATTCAATCTCTGGTGAATAACTGATTTACTGTTTATAACTCGGTCTGCTCCACTCCATATAATTTCATCTCCAAATCCCAGATGGAATCCAGAATCTTTTCCTCTTCTTCACAGAGTTCGTCATATTTTTTCTCATCAATCAGATTGCCTTCGTTATCAAAACATTCATCTGCTTTTTCATACAGTTCATCCAGCTTGGCATAGGCATCAATCAAGGTTTTCTTTTCATCCTCGGTCAAGTCCTTTGAATCTTCGATTTCACCATTTGTGATCTTTTCATCCATCACGCCTAAGCTTTCGATTAAGGTATTCAGCTTTTCTACAATCGAATCAAATTTGTCCTGATCGGTGATATTGTAATTTTCATCAATCAGGGCATCGACTTCTTTTCCTAAGTCAAAAATCTGTCCGATGATATCAATATATTCTTTTTTCTGATCCTCATTTAAATACGGTGTCTTTTCTACAAATTCTTCTAAATATGCCTGACTTTTTTCAACATCTTCTTTATCCATCTTCTTCTGGATATCCGCGATAGAATCCCAAAGTTCCTTTTCTTCTTTCTCTAACTCATCCAGTTTTTTCTGATCGACTACATTGCCTTTGTCATCGACACACTCTACCATCTGATCATATAAATCATAAATCTTTCCCAGAGTATCGCTTACCTGTTGTTTTTCTTTATCGGTCAATGTTTCATAGTCATTCAGAAAGCTGTAATCCTCTTCATCATAAGTATAGCTTGAGCCCCAGTAATCATCGTTATATTCTTCCGGAAAACCGAATTCTTCCACTTCCGGCTCTGATTCTTTTTCTTTGGCAAATGCCTGGATAGATTGAACGAACGGAGCTCCTGCAAGTAATGCTGCCAAAGCAGCCTTTGTCATCTTGTTTGAAATTTTCATTTTTTATTTTACCCCTCTTAATCGGCAGTTACTGCCTTTTTACGGTTTCATTATATAAATGCAGGCCTTCGTAAATCCCCATAAAGCTGAGGCAAATCTGTCACAAAAATGTCAAAAAAAGATGCAGAATCATCTGCATCCTGTCATCATATTTAGTTAGCTGTTTCGAATTCAGAAACGTCCCATCCGTACATTTTAGCTTCGATATCTTCGATGGAAGTGATGATCTTGCCTTCTTCTTCCATAATCTTGTCTAATGCCTTCTGGTCAGTGACATTTCCATCTTCATCGTAATATTCATTTTCCTTGGCATACAGATCACGTAATTTCGCATAAGCGTCTTTTAAGGTTTTCTTTTCATCATCGGTCAAATCCTTGGAATCATCGATTTCACCTTCGGTAATCTTGATATCCAGTTTATCTGTAATTTCATGAATCTTGTCGATTTCATCCATGATCTCGTTGAATTTCTTTTCATCGGTAACATTACCCTGAACATCCACATATTTCATGGATTTTTCATATAAATCAAAGTATTTGTCGAGAGCTTCGATATACTGCTTCTTTTCATCCTTATCCAGATATTTGCTGTTATTGACGTAATCATAGGCACTTTCCTTGCCCTTTTTGATGTCTTCTTTTGTCATCTTGGCATCGATATCGGCAATAGAATCCCAGATTTCTTTTTCCTTTTTATCGAGCTCATCCAGCTTCTTCTGATCTTTCACATTGCCCTTTTCATCGTAGCAGCTTTCATACTCATTATATATCTTTTCAATTTCATCCCATGCCTCACGGAGCGTCTTTTTCTCTTCATCTGTTAATGATTCATATTCATTTAACCAATCGTACTCTTCCTGAGGTTCTTCTGTTGTTTCATCAAAGTAAGTCACAATTTCAAAATCCTCTTCGGCAAATACATTTGATGCAGCCCCCGCAAACGGTGCTGTTACCAATAATGCAGCTAAAGCTGCCTTTACTAATTTCTTTGTTGATGTATTTTTCATAGTTTTCCACCCTCCTGATACAGTACATCTTTACTGTGATTTCATTATAGGGGGACAAGTTGGATAAAATCCCCACAAACATGTCTCGAAATTGTCACAAAAGTGTAAAAAAAGCAGGAAAATCCTGCTTAATGTCTCTTTGGAGCCGGTTTCTTTCGCTGTTTTAAAACGCAGACAGCTTCAATTTTATCCGTGTTCGGGAACATATCTACCAATTCAATTCGATCGGTATAATAATCATTTAACTTAAAGCTGTTTAAATCTCTGGTGAGCGTCTTTGGATCACAGGAAATATAAACAATCTTTTTAGGATTCATACGGCACGCATTATCGATAAAGGCATGCGTCGTTCCGGCACGAGGCGGATCCAGAATGATAATATCGTAGTGGTTTTTCTGGCGTATTGCCTCTGCCATATATTTGGTAGAATCCATGGCGATAAAGCGGGCATTGGAGATATGGTTTGCCGACGCATTGCGTCTGGCGCATTCAATCGCTTCCGGATTGATTTCCACACCAACCACCTGCTTACAATAATCTGCAACAGATAATCCGATTGTTCCTACACCGCAATACGTATCCAATACCGTATCGGTTTTTTCGATGCCTGCCATATCGATCGCAAGCTTGTATAGTACCTCACACTGTTCGGAATGGATTTGATAAAAACTCGAAGGTGTGAACATATACTTCTTACCTAACAAAATATCTTCGATATATCCTTTTCCGTAGAGAATAAAGGTTTCATTCTCCAAAACGATGCTGGTATTACGGGGATTCACATTCTGTAAAATAGTTTTGATCTGAGGAAATTCCTTAACTAATTCATTCACCAGATTTCTTCGTGATGGAAATTGATTTTTACCTGTCACAAACACAACCATCATTTCATCCGTAGCATGTCCCCAGCGAATCAATACATGACGTAGTAATCCTGTTCCGTTTTTCGGATTATACAACTCGATCTTCATGGACTGTACCAGCTCGGTGATCTTCCCAATCACCTGATTGACGATATCGGGATGCATCGGACAGTTCTCGTTATAGACAACTCTGTGCGATTTGGCAGCATATAAGCCGGCACGCACTACCCCTTTATCCTTGGCAAAGCCTACAATAATCTTATTTCGATATTTTTTATTTAAACGCGCGGTATGCACATCGCCTACCGTAACCTTCAAATGATTAATACGCGCAAGATTTTCCACATTCTGTTTTTTAAGTTCTGCCTGTTTTGCGATACCCATACCTAAATAAGGACATCCACCGCATAGTTTTGATACTTTACAATTCATAGAGCACCTTCTCTTTTCTTCCCATGAGAGTATACCCAACATTTTTGAAAGAAACAAGAAAAAAGACAGGATTTCCTGTCTATTCATTGTTGGAGCTTACTAAGAGTTCGCAGATCTTTTTCGAATACGCAATCGGATCTTCAATTGGGAAGCCCTCGATCAATAAAGCCTGATCATATAAAACCTCAGTAACTTCCTTAACTTTATCCTTATCTGTTTCATACAGCTTTTGAAGCGTTTTGAAGATCGGATGATTTGGATTGATTTCCAAGATACGGGTAGCCTTCATCGGACCCATGAAATTATCTTCCTGCGGCATAGCGGCAAAAACACGTTCCATTTCAAAGGAGATTCCCTCACCGGCTGTAAGAACCACCGGATCCTCGCTTAATTTATTGGATAAGCGTACTTCAGCAGCCTTATCACCTAAAGCTTCCTTCATGTAATCCAATAATCCCTTATTATCTTCTTTTGTCTTATTTAATGCTTCCTTTTCTTCTTCGGTATCCAGATCTAAATCACCCTGGGCAGCATTTTTAAATGTCTTCTCACGATATGTCATCAGCGACTGCATCACAAATTCATCGACATTATCCATGAGATACAGAACTTCGTATTCCTTTTTCTTTAAAGTCTGTACAACGGGCAGTTTATCGATTAATTCAATATCGCTTCCGGAAACATAATAGATTTCCTTCTGATCTTCCTTCATGCGGTTAACATATTCATTTAAAGTAACCAGTTTACTTTCCTTAGAAGAATAGAACATCAATAAATCCTGCAGTTTTTCTTTGTCCATACCATAGTTATTGTAGGTACCGAACTTTAAGTTAATGCCAAATTTATTCCAGAAATCTTCATATTTTTCACGCTCTTTTGTAAGCATGGTGGCAAGTTCTGATAATACCTTTTTCTCAATGCGGCCGGCCATCACCTTTAATTGATGATCGTGTTGCAACATTTCACGGGAAATATTCAAGGATAGATCCTGAGAGTCCACCAGACCCTTCACAAAGCGCAGATAATCCGGTAACAGCTCTTCAGCATGATCCATAATAAATACACCGCGGCAATATAACTGTAAGCCTTTCTTATAGTCCTGCTGATAGAAGCCCTGCGGAACACGGTTAGGGATGTACAGTAAAGCTGTAAAATCCACATTACCTTCTACGCTGAAATGAATCACGCGGGCAGGATCCTGGTAATCCATAAAGTGATCTTTATAGAACTGGTTGTACTCTTCATCCGTAATCTTAGATTTCTGGCGTTTCCATAAAGGAACCATAGAGTTTAATGTCTGATCTTCGATCACTGTTTCATATTCCGGTTTTTCCTGATCTTCGGTTCCTTCTTTCATCTTAGAAGTTTCCACATTCATCTTGACCGGATAACGGATATAATCCGAATACTTTTTAACCAAATTCTTTAATGTATACGTCTCCAGGTAGTCGGAATACTTATCATTTTCTGTATCTTCCTTTAATTTCAGGATAATGGTTGTTCCATGACCATCTCTTGAAGATGGTTCAATGGTATAGCCGCTCTTTCCATCGGAAACCCATTCATAGGCATCTTCACCATCTTTTTTAGAGATAACGGTTAATTCATCGGCCACCATAAAGGCAGAATAAAAACCAACACCGAATTGACCGATAATATCGATATCCTTCTTATCGTCTTTATCCATCTCTTCTTTAAATGCCAGAGAACCGGATTTTGCGATAGTTCCTAAGTTTTCTTCCAGCTCTTCTTTTGTCATACCGATACCGTTATCCGTGATGGTTAAGGTACGGGCATCCTTATTCGGAGTTAAGCGGATTTCAAATTCAGAAGGGTCAATATGACCGGCGTTAGAATAATAATACTTATCAATCGCATCACTCGCATTAGAAATCAATTCTCTTAAAAAGATTTCTTTATGCGTATAGATAGAATTGATCATCAAATCTAATAATCTTTGCGATTCAGCTTGAAATTGCTTCTTTTCAGACATGGTATCACTCCTTTAGCACTCTAACTGTCTGCATGCTAATATATAATACAACCTCCTGTTAGCACTGTCAACCAAAAAGTGCTAAGGGTATAGTAAAAGAAAACGGGATTACTCCCGTTTTAAAGTGCATGGAATGTCGGTACCATTTTATCAAACGTACAGATTTCTTTAAATCCGATTTCTTCCTTTAAGATACGGTATCCTTCATCGAGATGATCTGCCAACATTCTGGATACATGGGCATCGGATCCTACCGTGATGATCTTACCGCCCAGATCTTTGTATAAGCGCAAAATATCGCGGGAAGGCTGGGTATCTTTTAAGCCATATTTCCAGCTGGAAGTATTTAATTCAATTCCCTTACCATCGGCAATCGCCAGCTTTAAGATCTCCGCAATCATATCCTTTACCTTTTCAAAAGGATATACGCCGTTTTTATCATAGCGAACGATCAAATCTAAATGTGCCAATACCGAATAGTCCTTGAACACTTTCTGTACTTCATAGATTTCCCGATAATACTCTTCATTATATTCTTTCTGTGTCTTTCCTCTCTGGAAATCCTGTGTCCAGAATTCTAAATTGTTGACCTGATGCATCGATAATAAGACAAAATCAAGTTCATTTTTATAGGTTTGATAGAGCTTCTTATATTGGTCAACGGTAATAGTCTGAATCCCAAATTCCAATCCTTTTTTAAGAACGATCTGCCCTTTATATGTCTCTTTCATCCTATCTAATTTAGAAAAGTATTCTGGATAGTTGACATTGGCAAGAGGATCCATTTTCTGAACACCGCTGGACATCGTATCACCCGGTCTCCATTCAATATTCCCTTCGCTCCAGTCCTTCTTGATTCCATAATCGACATGGTCGGTAAAACACATCTCATCAAGGCCTAATTCAATACCTCTTTCAATCTGGTTTTCCATTTTCTCTTTGGAATCATCACTGAATTCACAATGTAAATGATAATCTGCACGCATAATACTCTCCTACTGCATCTGTGTTTTTTCCTTTAAAATTTCTGTTTCCCGCTGCCAATTGTCGCGGTTTTCTTTTTCACTGCATCCTTTGAATTCCCCTAAATACGGAGTAAATTCCATTCTTGATAAAAGGATAACAGCTCCATAAGCACCTAACGGAAGTGCACAATATAATGGATATTTGGATGGTGAAGCTTCATATTGCAGCGCTAAACGGCTGACAATTGCTTTACCGATTCCCTGGTATTGATCATCTTCTGATACCGAGAGATTTTGAAGCGATAAACGCTTCATTCCATACTCGTTCCCATTCATTAACACACCGGAGCCTACCAGCTGTCCAGCATCATTAGAAACAAGCACAAGTTTCTTTGTATTCATTTTGTCTAAGCTGGCAAGTGCATCCTCTTGATTGTCAAATACACCGGTAGAAAGATGCAGATTGCACCACATATCCTTCATGGAATCATCCCATGAAACATAGCTGTAACCTTTTGGTAAGGAATATTCTTTGTAAATCGTTCCCTTAGGCAAAACCATTAATAGTTTTGTCGAAGGTAAAGTTTTATCAATTGTAGTCATACATATCACCCGCATCATTATAACATCCATCATCAAAAATAAGAAACCCGTCTTCAGAATTCTGAAAACGGGTAAATATCCTACATTTTTCCTTTAACTCTTAATCTTGCCTTAATTGCCTTTGTCATCTTCTTGGATTGATGAAGTTTTCTGATGTAGACAATAAACATAATCAGAGCAATTAAGAATACCAGAGCACATGGTGCAAGTAAGATGAGTAATCCATTGAATTTATAGATAAAGTAAGCAGCAGCTGCACATACCAGCATGCATAAGAACAGACACAACAGTGTAGTGCGGTAGGAATTGTTGTTACGCTTGAAGAAAATGAATTTTTCTTCATCGTTATCAATTTCCTTTTTGAAGCCATCGCGTTCTAATTCATTTCTGAATACAAACCATCCGGCTTCATCTTTACGCTTACCTTCCATGCGGGAAACAAGCTTCCAGCCATCGGCTTCCCACTTTTTCCATGATTCTGCATCCGGCTCATCACGGAAATAATTTAAGCTGTAATAGAAATTTCTTGGTGCCGCCTTGACAAAGAAATATTTTTTACCGACATTTCGTACAAAGTGATATCCATCACGAGACTGCTGGGTAAGATATTCTTCTTCCTCCGGATAGTTGGCAATCGAAAATTTCTGCTTATCTACATAAAGATCATCTTCATCATAGTTCTCGGTTACATCCGGAATATTTTCTTTTACTTGAGAAATAGTTTCCGCCAATACATCATCTGTATTGATTTCTGCCTCACCGGAAGGTGTAACGGACCCCTTGTTGACATCGATTTCATCAACGATTTCAGCTTCCACTGTTTGAACCGGTAAGCCGCTATCTTCGTTTTCAATTTTCAAATTTCCGAAGATTGCTTCTTCACCATCATGAACCGGTTCAGCAGCCGGTTCTTCTACAGCTTCAACAGGCTTTTCCACTGTTTCAACCGGGGCTGCCGGTGTTTCTTTTACAGTTTCCTGCGGTTTTCTTGTCTTTACACGCGGCTTGCCGATAATTACTTCAGCGATGGTATTTTCTTCATTTTCAAATGCAGTAGAACGTACCTTGACTTCCTGGGCCTTGCGTTCTGTACGCTTGAAAATACGCTTTTTTTCCTGCTGACCAGCTAAGGCATCTAATTCAAATACATCGGTCGCATCAAATTGCTCCAATAAAGGTTCATTTATATCCAACATGGAAATTCTTTTGTCGTTTTGCTGCAGGGCTTTTAATTGCTCTAATGCGCTTAAACCACTATTTCCGTTATTTTCTTCTGCCATGAATATCACCTCAATCTGTAATTCAATATTTTACTGATTAATTCATTATAAGTCAAACTCTGACAAGGGACAATCCCAATAAAAACGAGTAAGCATAACTACTTACCCGCTGCTTCATAGGATTAACCCATAATACCGGACCAGAGATCGGAAAAGAATTTAAACAATCTGTCAAAGAATCCGCTTTCCTGAAGATTTTGAATCTGTCCCGATAACTGTTTCATCGTCTGATCCGTGAAAGAATTCAATTGTTCCAGTACCTCCTTGGAATCAATGGCCGGGCTGTTTTGATAGCTTTCGGCAAACTGGGCAATCTGAGAAATCTGTTCATCGGTTAAAACATCTCCCATTTTATATTTATTCAAAACATTTTGAATAATCGCAATAATATCTTCATACGAAGCAATTTCTCCATGCTCTTCCTTATATTTTGCCAATTCTTCCTTAATCTGGGCAATCACAAGATCAAACGAAGTGGAATCGAAGTCTTCATTTGTCGATTGTTCTTCCGCAATCTGATTCACGGTTTCCAGCTCCTGTTGGGCTACGGCTGTACTTTGAGGATCGATTTGTTCACCGTTATTCTCCAAAGCCAGATATACACCGGCTAAAGCCGATTCTCCGGTTACCTGCGTCGGTGATACAACTTCAATATTCACATCAGCTGCACCGGCGGTAATGGCTGCATTGGCATATTGTGTTTCGGTAACCATCGTGATATTCTGCGGTGTCAAAATGGTAACTTTTACACCGCTTCCTTCACCCGTCTTGGTGACTAACACGGAGGAAATCAAGCTGGAAGTATCAATATCCTGGCGGCCAAGATATTTGTCGGCGTCCTGTCCCATGACAACCAGTCGATCCACGCTGTCTAAATCTGTAATTTTAAATAATGAATTAACCTGCCCTTTTTGAGAATCATTTAAACCACCGCCATATACCAATACCGGCTTATCCCAATTTGCAGACTCTGCTAATATCGATATAGTCCCACATATTGATAAAGTAACAGCGGTTATGATTGATATTATGAATTTTTTCATAGTGCCTCCTTTATTTATTTAAGGTTTTTATCTATTTAAACTGTATATCTCTTACATAAAAAACACAAATCTTTTCCTTTTTTACGACCGATTCGGACACATTTTCAGACAAAAAAAGACGATGAATTTCATCGTCTTAAGCTCCAAATAATTTTAACATGAATCCGGCAGCTACCGCTGAACCGATAACACCGGCAACGTTAGGTCCCATCGCATGCATCAATAAGAAGTTCGCAGGATTTGCCTTCTGTCCTTCTACCTGAGATACGCGGGCAGCCATTGGTACGGCCGATACACCGGCAGAACCGATTAATGGATTGATCTTACCACCGGAAACAATGTACATAACCTTACCGAATAATAAGCCGCCGGCAGTACTTAATAAGAATGCCAATAAACCAAGTCCGATAATCATCAATGTTTCCAAAGAAAGGAATGTTGCAGCGGTTGCCTTACATCCTACCGATAAACCTAATGCGATTGTAACGATATTTGTTAAGGCGTTTTGTGCTGTATCGGATAAACGGTCTGTAACACCGCATTCCTTTAATAAGTTACCAAACATCAACATACCGATTAACGGTGCCGTATCCGGAATCAGCAGTACGACAAAGATCGTAACCGCAATTGGGAAGATGATCTTCTCAACTTTAGAAACCTTGCGAAGCTGCTTCATTTCAACCTTGCGTTCCTTTTCTGTAGTCAGTAAACGCATTAGAGGCGGCTGAATCATCGGAATCAAAGCCATGTAGGAATATGCCGCAATCGCAATCGCCGGCAGATAATTTTCAGCTAAACGGCTGGCAACCAAAATCGCAGTCGGTCCATCTGCACCACCGATTACACCGATGGCTGCAGCTACCTTTGGGTCAAATCCTAAAGCTAATGCCAATAAGAAGGCTGTAAAGATACCTAATTGGGCAGCAGCTCCTAATAATAAGGATGACGGTCTGGAAATCAATGGTCCAAAATCGGTCATCGCTCCAATTCCTAAGAAGATAATGGAAGGATAGATCGCATGTTGAACACCTTGATAAAGTACCCACATAAATCCGGGGCTGCTTCCATCTACCGGACCGTTTAAGATACCGGTATTTGGGAAGTTACAGAATAACATTCCCACCGCAATCGGTACTAATAACAGCGGTTCATATTTCTTTCCAATTCCCATATATAGTAGTACGCAGGCTAAGATAATCATGATCAACTGTTTTGGATCACTGATTAATGATGCGAAGCCGCTATCCTGGAGAATTTTCCATAATATTCCGAAAAATGATATTTCACCCATAGCTTAGCCCCCTATTGAATCGTTGCCAAAATGGCATCCGTTTCTACAGAGGCACCCTTTTGTGTTGCTACAGAAGTGATAACCCCATCTTTTGGAGCTACAATTTCATTTTCCATCTTCATTGCTTCTAAGACAAACAGGATATCCCCTGCCTTTACTCTTGCACCATTAACAGCATTTACCTTTAAGATGGTGCCAGGCATTGGTGAGCGGATCGCATCACCGGAGCCTGTTGGTGCCGGAGCAGCTACACGCTGTTCTACTACAGGTGCTGCAGCAGGAGCAGGAGCGGCAGCAGCAGGTGTTTCCGCAACACCGACATATTGTGCAGTAGCCTGTCCTTCTTCGACTTCTACTTCATATTTTTTTCCATTTAATGTAACGATATATTTCATACTAATTTTCCTCCACAGCTCTAATGCTCTTGAAAATCAAGTGATCTAAAGGAATCTTTGTCTCATCAGAGATGATTGCCATCAAACATGCAGCTGTTTTCTCATCTACATCGTAAAGCTTGATTTCACCGGTAAATACTTCCGGTTTCGGAACAACCGGTTCGACGTTATCTACAGTTGTTGTTGTAGGTCGCTTTTCATGCTTTTCAATCAACGATGTGACAAATTTATTAATGACCATAACAATCAACATAAGAGAAGACAGCAGCAAAAATACGGTCACGAAACCATAAATCGCAATCTGAACTCCCTGGAACGGTGTAAGTTCAGTCATGACTAATCAGCCTCTCTTTGAATTGTATAGCTTACCTTTAAAGCACGCTTTTCATCGCGTTTTTCAAAGAACGCTTCGGCCTGTGCCGGGAAGGCAATGTAGCTTAATACATCTTCTTCGCTTCTTGCCTTAGTTCCTAATGTGGCAACCGCATCAGACATTTCAGAACCTAATGTTTCCGCATAACGGCCCTTAATTGGTTCTTCATCGCCTAAGGCAAGTTTTACTAATTTCTGGTTGATTTCACCAGGTGCTTTTCCATATTCACCGCGAAGATATGCCTTTACTTCCTTGGAGATATTTTTATATCTTCCTCCGTAAAGAACATTCATAACGGCCTGTACACCAACCATCTGTGACATCGGTGTAACTAGTGGTGGATAACCAAGGTCCTTACGAACGATTGGAGTTTCCGCCAATACCTCATCCAAACGGTCTAAGGCATTCTGTGCTGTTAACTGGGCAATTAAGTTTGACAACATTCCGCCCGGAATCTGATAGTTCAAGGCATCAATGCTGGTACCCATAACACGTGGATTTAATGTACCATTATCGATAAATTTCTGACGAACCGGTGTAAAGAAATCGTTGATTTCTTTTAATTTCGGCCATTCGATACCGGTATCGTAGCCCATTTCACGAAGCGCATATACAGTTGACTCAGTAGATGGCTGTGAAGTTCCGCCGCTCATTACAGAGATTGCGGTATCGATCACATCAGCACCTGCTTCTACAGCTTTTAAATATGTCATCTGTGCTAAACCGGTTGTACAGTGTGTATGTACAACGATCGGAATGGATACATTTTTCTTTAATGCGCTGACAAGATCATAGGCAATCTGCGGAGACATAATACCTGCCATATCCTTAATACAGATTGAATGACATCCCATCGCTTCTAATTCCTTACCCAATTCAACAAACTTTTCGAGTGTATGGATCGGGCTTGTTGTATAACAGATTGTACCCTGAGCATGACCGCCGCATTTGATACATTCATCAACAGCTACACGAATATTGGTATAGTCATTCAAGGCATCAAAAATACGGATAATATCAATTCCGTTCTTGATGGAATCGCGGACAAATGCACGTACTGTGGCATCCGAATAGTGGTGATAGCCCAGAATATTCTGGCCTCTGAGCAACATCTGCAGCTTTGTGTTCTTTACCTTAGAACGGATAATACGCAGACGTTCCCATGGATCCTCATCCAAATAACGCAGACAGGAATCGAATGTAGCGCCACCCCAGCACTCCAGAGAATAGTAACCGGCTTGGTCCATAGTCTCTAAAATGTCCTCAAAATCGGTAAGAGGCATACGCGTCGCAATGAGTGACTGTTGAGCGTCACGCAGTACAGTTTCAGTGATTTTTACTTTCTTCATCGTATATTCTCCTTTATAAGTAACACCTACTTATTTACTGAAAATAATAAATCTTTTAAGGGTCATAAATGAAAACCCTATGGAACGTACTATAACACATTTTCCCATAGTTATTAAAGTAAAATGTTTTTTTTTCACATTTTTTTAAAAAAAAAAAAAAAAGAAGGAGAAAATAATATTCATGTGTTCCCCTTCTATTATATATGTCTTATAAAAATTAAGCATTTAATGCAGCCTTAGCTTCTTCACATAATTTTGCGAAGCCGGCTTCATCATGAATTGCCATTTCAGACAACATCTTACGGTTGATTGCGATGTCAGCTAATTTTAAGCCGTGCATCAATCTTGAATAAGATAAATCGTTCATACGTGCTGCAGCGTTGATACGCGCGATCCACAGCTTACGCATGTTACCTTT
>CACYBS010000381.1 GCA_902772725.1 Erysipelothrix rhusiopathiae | reverse complement strand
GCTCAATTCGACGATTATCAAAATGTTACTTACATAGAACCTTTTGTTGGTGGCGGTGCTATGCTTTTCCATATGTTGCACAAGCACAAATGTATAAAGCGAGTAGTAATCAATGATATTAATCCTGATCTTATTCGATGTTATAAGCTGATAGCAAATACTCCACAAATTCTTATAGATAGACTGAAAAACATTGAAAACAACTATTACAGTGTAAATATCCATGCTAGGAAAGAATTGTATTATGCATATCGGGAACAGTATAACAACGAACTAATCAACCCTGAAGAACGAGCTGCGTTGTTCGTTTTCTTGAATCACACTTGCTTCAATGGATTGTATAGGGTGAATGCTGCAGGTAAGTTCAACGTTCCATGTGGACGATATAAAAAACCTGTCATTTGCAATAAGGAACTGATAATGGCGGATCATCGCTTGCTTAATTCAGTAGAATTGGTCATTCGTAAACCTGGAGACTATAAACTTATTAGACAAAATCTTAGTAAGAACAGCAAAAACTTTGTATATTTTGATCCTCCATATCGTCCTTTGAGCAACACTTCATCATTTAGAGAGTATTCAAATAGTCCCTTCGGTGATAAACAGCAGGAGGAACTGAAACTCTTTTGTGATAAACTCTCAGAACATGGTTGCCTTATCATGCTAAGCAATTCTGACAGCAAAAAAGAGACGGGTGAATCGTATTTTGAGGTTTTGTACGATGGATATGGTATTCAGCGGATATTAGCTCCCCGATTTATCAATGCTAATGGTGAAAAACGTGAACAATTAACAGAAGTGGTCATTAGAAATTATTGAGCTATGCTGAACAAAATAAAGTTTAAGCCCATTTATAGAACACATAAAGATTCTATTGATCAGGACTTTTATGTGCCATGTTTTTCAGAGAGCATTAGACTTGATAGAGCTGCAGGTTATTTTTCGTTACACTCTTTGACATTGTCGATAAATGGCCTAATACGCTTTATTCGCAAAGGAGGTAAGATAAACCTAATATGCAGTCCAGATCTTTCTCAAGCAGATGCGGAACTGATAGATGCGTGTGTTAGTTTAGACAGAGAGCACATTACACATTCTTTATTAGAGTCTATAACAGGAGTCAAGCTCTCTGAAGAGGAACTGAATCATCTTGATATAGTTTGTAATATGTTGTCCGAAGGCAAATTGATAATCAAAATTGCCTACCAACCATTAGGGATCTTTCATGAAAAGTTTGGAATCTTTGTAGATGGTGACAATAATAAAGTCTACTTCAATGGCTCGTTAAATGAGACTAAAAGAGCCTTGAAGTATAACCAGGAGAGCATCCAGGTAAACTATTCATGGCTAAATGAATATACTGCAACATTTATTGATGGCGAGGAACGGTATTTCAATGAATTATGGAATAATCAAGACGAATCAGTTGTAGTGATTGACTTTCCAAAAGCTGTAGAGAAAGAGTTGTTGAATTGTTACAAGCGTAGTGATACATTGGAAGCTGCTATTGACCATTATATCACTTCTCACATAGTAAAAGGAAAAAAGACGCTGTATTCTTACCAAGAAGAGGCAATTAGACAATTTTGTGACAATGGATTCCAGCATTTCTATGAGATGGCAACAGGCACAGGTAAAACTTTTACCTCTGTTAAAACTATTCAGACCTTAGAGAAAAAGTGTGCAGATAACTTGTTCGTTGTTGTCTGCGTTCCACAGGTAGATCTACAGACACAATGGGCTAGTGCATTACAAGAAGAAGGCTTTAATAAAGTATACTTGTTTGGCGGAAATGGGAAATCATTTGACTTGACTATAGGTGAAGCAACAATCGATTTCTTCTCAGGTGAAACTAATGTTATCTGTGTGGCTGTTTATGATACATTTTTCTCAAAGATGTTAGCCAAAATACAACGTATCTCCTCGCTATTTATCATTGTCGATGAAGCACACAATTTAACGAAAGGAAATCTTTCCGCATTAGAAAAACTCAATCCTAAATACAAATTGGGCCTTAGTGCAACAATTCAACGATTCAGCGAAACAGAATCGGAAGCTATCACCCAATTCTTTACACCTAATGAAACATTTTATTATGGAATAGAAGATGCAATAGAGAATGATTTCCTATCCAAATATGAATACCATCCTATATTTGTTAGATTGAGCGAGGAGGAGAATGACAAATTTCTTTACAAAAGCAAATTGCTCGCCCAGGAACTTAATAAAAAAGAGCCAGATCCAGAGGTAATAGATAAACTTCGAAGAGAACGAAGCCTTATTCTGAAAAAGGCATCAAATAAACTGGTAAAATTGAAGGAAATGGTAGATAGTGGATTCAATTTCATTAATTCTGTTGTCTATTGTGGCCAAGGCAAAGATGATGATGGAGAATCTATTATTGATTCCGTTACAAAAATCATATATGAAAAAGGGTTGGTCGTATCGCAGTTTACGAGCCGTACAATTGATAGAAAGAGAGTTTTATACGAATTCGAGCATGGTTTTTTTGATACGTTAGCCGCAATTAAATGTTTCGATGAAGGTGTAGATGTCCCAAAGCTGGACAAAATTTATATTATGGCCAGTGATAGTGCTCTCAGACAAACCGTTCAACGTAGAGGTCGTGTTTTAAGAAAGTGCAAAGAGAGTGGAAAAACTATCGCATACATATACGATATGGTTGTACTCCCAGCAATAGAAACTGGAACCTATGGGAATGAAGGGCTACTTAAAATAGAAATTTTAAGAGCTAGGGAATACAACAGGCTTGCATTGAATAAAGATGAAAACGAATCTATTTTTAATGAGATAGAAAACAAATACCATATAACTATAGATAAAACAATAGATTATGAATCAGAACCCGATTGAAGATGTTTTGGAGGAACTCAGTTTTACTGAGGCTCAAAAAGATGGATTTTGGAAATTTTTAAATTATGCCAAGACTTGCCAGGAAACAGGAAATAACAAACAATTGAAATCATTGCTTGAAGAAATCGTGAAAGAGATTGTTTCAAAATCATAGTATCATGAAAATAAACTATATCAAATATCACAACTATCGTTGTTTCAAGGATGTAACCATACATTTTGATACAACAAAGCAGAAAAACATCTCGCTGGTGTTGGGTGTGAATGGAACAGGAAAAACAGAAATGCTCTTTTCTTTTCAATGGGTATTATATGGTTTTGATTTCAAGAGTATGCGCGAGAAAGAGGAGACACCGTACTCATTAAATTCTACCCTTTACCATCGACTAGAAGTTAACCGTCATGCAAATTCTATTGATTGTTGGGTGGAGTTGTCCTTCACCAACAAATCAAAAGAGTATTTTGTAAAACGTACGGAAACTTTTATGCGCCTTAACGATAAAATTTCTTCAAATGTAAAGGTTGAACTTAGTTATACTAATCGAGATAATGGGGTTCGTTCAACTCCTGAAACAAACAGTGATATCATAGAAGAACAACTGTCGAGAATAATTCCTAAATCAATTTTAGAAGGAATTACTTTTGATGGTGAGCGAATGAAAAAACTAAACATTGTTGGTGACCAGTCAAAAGAGACAATCAAAAATGTAATATCCCTTGTTACAAATGAGAAATTGTTTGAATTGTGTAAAGAGGAGATTAAAGATCTCAAAGGTGTCATTCGTAAAGAAAAGATGCACATTAATAAAAACACTGGGAATGTTACTGCTGGAGAATTAGAAAAGGAAATAGAAGAACTTGAAGAAACTATAGAAGATAAAGATATTGAATTGAAAGCTATCTTAAAAAACAAGGAGAAAGCAGAATTTAAGTTAGAGGAAATCTCATTAAAGATGTCTCAACTTCAAGAAGCTGCGAAGTTAGAACAGAAACGTAAAGGGTTGGAAAAAGATTTAGTGACAGCCAAAAAGCATTTTGAACAAAACACAGATCTTTTCTTTAAACGCCTTCTTGACGGTTATGCTTTAGTAACAGATAAATTGGTTGAGGACGTTAAAAACTCCATAGAGAATGTTGATGTTCCAAGTGGTTTAACTGTTGAAGCAGTTAAAAGTATCTTAAAACGTCCAAAATGCATTTGCGGATGTGACATAACAGATGATGTAATGAAACGGCTCAAGGAGATGATAAATGTCTTACCTCCAGATAATATTAGTAGTACATTACTTTATATGGCAAATCAATTTGAGGGTGAAAAGAAAAGGGCAAAGAATCTACTCAAAGAGAGTTATAAGGCGATGAAAGATAGTGAGGATGAGATTGCCAAAATTAAAATTGAATTGTCAGAAATCTCGTCATCATTAGTTTCTAACGTTTCCGATACAATTAAACAACTAGAAATGGAAAGGAGAGATCAGGATGCTTTAATGGGAAGGTTGAATAGTGATGAGGATAGATGTCGTAATGTGATAGAAACAAAAAGCAAACGCTTAAAATCGGCTCAAAAAGAACTTGAAGATGTTTCAG
>CACYBS010000380.1 GCA_902772725.1 Erysipelothrix rhusiopathiae | reverse complement strand
GCATCATTGTTGAGTCCAAGGAAAAGAATTATCAGGATTTAAAACAGTTTACCTTTTTGATTGTCTGGCTGGCCGGTTTCTGTACCGTATCCTTACTCTGTCTCTATCAGCCGTTTATGCGTATATGGACAGGGGAAAAGCTGATGCTCGGGGGTTTGGCTGTTGTTTGTTTCTGTGCGTATTATTATATCTACGAGATCAATAAATTATTAAACACTTATAAAGATGCAGCCGGATTATGGCATCAGGATCGCTTTAGACCTTTGGTTACCGCATTAACCAATTTGATTTTAAATGTTATTTTAGTTCAATTTTGGGGTATCTATGGTGTATTATTATCCACTGTAATAGCTACGCTGTTTGTGGGAATGCCATGGTTATTACATAATTTGTTTACTACTTTATTTGAAAGAAAGTATTTATCTGAATATGTTGCGGATATTTTAAAGTATTCTTTCATCGTAGTAGGAATATGTATTGTTACCTATTTGATTTGCCAGCTCTATCACGGAGGATTATTTACGACATTCATTGTCCGAGGCATTATTTGTTTATTTGTTGCGAATGTATTGTTCTATATCACATTACGAAAGAATAATGAGTTCAATAAATTTGTTTTACTGGTAGATCGTATTACACATAACCGTTTTTCTTTATCAAAACGGTTGTTATAATGGTTTTCTTATAGCTTATTTAGTTTTTTTCCTTTACAATAAACTTTGTGTTTGGAAACAAATAGTTAGGATGGATTATGGTTGATCAAGATATTCAAGTAAAAATAATTGTGGCTACTCACAAACAATATCAAATGCCATCGGATTCGATGTATTATCCGCTGCACGTTGGGGCTGCCGACAAGTTTGACAGTGCAGGTAACCCAGTTGATTTAGGATATCCTAAAGATAATACAGGTAAAAACATTTCTTTGTTGAATCCATCCTTTTGTGAGCTTACCGGATTGTATTGGGCCTGGAAAAATTTAGATGCCGACTATATTGGCCTTGCGCATTACCGCCGGCATTTTTCCTTACATAAAAAGGCTTCCTTTGATGAAGTTTTAACGTATGACCAGCTTCGTCCTTTTTTGAATCAAGTACGAATTATTGTTCCAAATAAAAGGAAATATTATATTGAATCGCTGTACAGTCATTATGCACATACACACTATCCGGAGCACCTAGAAAAGACACGAAATATTCTTGAACAGCTGCATCCGGAATATCTGGACTGTTATGATAAGGTGATGAAAAGAACCTATGGATATATGTTTAATATGTTCATCATGGATAGGGCTCTGTTGGAACAATATTGTTCCTGGTTATTTACTATCTTGTTCACTTTAAAAGAGCATTACGATAAGTCCGGTGAAATGGATCATTTATCGGATTATCAAGGTCGTTTTTATGGACGAATCAGTGAAATGATATTTAATGTCTGGCTGGAAAAGATGGTGGAAGACGGAAAGATCCAAAAAGATCAGATCAAAGAAATTCCGGTTGTCACAATGGAAAAGATTAACTGGTTCAAAAAAGGCTGGGCATTTATGGCAGCTAAGTTCCTGCATAAGAAATACGATGATAGTTTCCGCTCTAAAGGAAATTAGTGTTTACAATTAAACGCAATCCTTAGGGATTGCCTTTTTTTATAGGGTGACATTTTAATCAGTATATAGGAATTGTTTTTGTTAAAAACATTCAAAACGGCACAAAAAAAGTCCTTATTTAAAGGACTTTTTAAGTGGAGTCAAAGGGACTCGAACCCTCGACCTCTTCGCTGCCAGCGAAGCGTTCTCCCAGCTGAACTATAACCCCATGGCAAAAGAGTATCATAAAATAGAAAAATAGGAAATATATTTGTAACAAACTTGTTATCCACGACTTACAGGGAATGTCTTCGAGACATTCCTTTTTTTATTTAAATATGTTAAAATAATCGAAGGAATTTACTAACGTCTTTTTGTGTGCGCAAAAAGACATAGGATGAATACGGAGGGACTTGATTTTGAGAGAGACTTTCATGGGAGGAGTGCATCCGGAAGAGAAGAAAGAATTGAGCAGGACTTCTCAACTGCAGGCATTCTATCCAAAAGGAGAAATGATCTTTCCGCTGTCAATGCACATCGGTAAACCCGCAAAACCAATCGTTAAAAGAAACGATCCGGTGCTTGTGGGACAGGTGATTGCCGAAGCGGATGGTTTTATTTCTGCAAACATTATTTGTTCCTGCTCGGGAAAGGTAAAAGCTGTCGATAAAAGAAAAACACTTGATGGCCGCTACCAAATGTGTATTGTCGTGGAAAATGATGGACAGTTTACACCATTTGAAGACTACACAAACAAAGAGGATATCAAAACACTTAGTGATCAAGATATTCTGGAACGTGTTAAAAAAGCAGGTATTGTAGGACTTGGCGGAGCTGGTTTCCCGACTTATGTAAAACTTATGCCAAAAGATCCAGGATCCATTCGCTACATTATCGCAAACGGTGCCGAATGTGAGCCTTATTTAACATGTAATGACCGCATGATGCGAAGCTATTCCAACGAAATTGTGGAAGGCATGGAAATCATGTTACGTCTATTCCCGAATGCTCAGGGTGTTATTGCGATTGAAGACAATAAACCCGAAGCCATTGCTTCCATGCAAAGAGCATGTGAAGGCAAGGGAAATATGACAGTTCAGGTATTTCCGACAAAATACCCGCAGGGTGGTGAAAGAAGCCTGATTCAGGCCATTGCCGGAATTGATTTTCCGGGCAATATGTTACCGGCCGATGTTGGCTGTCTTGTTGACAATGTGGGAACGATATATGCCATTCAACAGGCCGTTCTATACAAAAAGCCTTTATACAGCCATGTAATGACAGTTACAGGTGAAGCCATCAATGAGCCAAGAAACTTTATTGTTCCTGATGGTACGATGATGACAGAACTCATTGAAGAGTGCGGTGGAATCCGTGATGGTGTTACCCTCAAAAAAGCACTGGCCGGTGGACCGATGATGGGCTTTGCCTTAAGTTCATTAGATGTACCGGTACAAAAGACAACCAACGGTATAACACTCTTAGATGTAGATGGTGTTGAAGTAGCTGAAAGCCAGGCTACCGGATGTTTACATTGCGGAAGATGTACAACTGTATGTCCGCAGGGCTTGATGCCGCAGTTAATGTCCGATGCTGCAGAAGCGCATGACTATGACCGTTATGAACAGAAACTGTACGGTATGGATTGTGTAGCCTGTGGATGCTGTACATATATCTGCCCGGCAAAGAGGCCGCTTACCCAGATGTTTAAGCAGATGAAAGCTGAGATTCTTGCGATTCGCCGCTTGAAATCTGCAGGAGGTGCAAAATGAGTGAAATGATATTAAATCTGTCCTCAGGACCGCACGTTCGCGATAAATGGACTACTAAATTTATTATGACATTCGTAACCATTGCGCTGTTACCAACCGCTTTAGTCGGTATCTATGCCAATGGAATCCATGCCGCATTGATCTTACTTACATCAATTGTTACAGCGGTTGCTTCTGAATTCTTATTTAATAAGTGGATTGGTAAACCAAACACCGTAAAAGATGGAAGTGCTGTCGTAACAGGATTATTACTTGGACTTACCTTATCACCAAGTGTTCCGCTCTTTATTCCATTCTTAGGATCACTTTTT
>CACYBS010000379.1 GCA_902772725.1 Erysipelothrix rhusiopathiae | reverse complement strand
TTCCAAAAACAAGAATAACATCTTGTGTTTTTGGAACGATACTTTTAATTGACTGAAATGTATCGTCACTGATATGCTTAATTTGTTTTCCGTAAATGATGCTTCGCACTTCATTTGCAGTCCATTGAAAGCCTCTATGAGGTGGAAGTATGTCCCGGGTATCTGTTATCGGGATAAAGAACACATCGTTTTCTATATGATGTGTCCATTTTCGCTTATCTTTATCTCTGCCATCAATATCCGTGAGTTTTAGTCCTTTTTGGATTAATCGGACTTTTTTTAAGCCGTAAAACGCATCCAATTCTGCAAATTGCGTAGCTTGCTCTAAAAATAAAGAATACTCTTTATCTCCAACTGACATACTGTTCCAGTAGTACATGAACTCTTTCTGAAATTCTCTTTCACGTTCTACTGAAGTCATAGTTAGCAATTCAATTAGCCTATCAATACACTCGAAAATCTTATCCTCGTATGAAACAATCGTATTAATAATGCCACCTTGTTCAAAAAGGCATATCGTTCTATATGTTCCCTTTGGTAAATCTTTCCCTTCGGTAATTGTGTTTTCACTAAGCAAGACATGAGGAAAATCCAGTAGATTGTCATTGTACAGAAATACAGTGGCTTGTGAAGAAGGATCATCTTCTTTAGGAGCAAAAAACAAGAATTTCTTTTCAAACAAAGTAAAGAAAAATGCATCTTCAAAAACCTGCTCCTCTACAGTGATTTCCTCATATGATTCTAAAATTTCTTTTACAGTCATATCTTATCCAAAACTATGTTCTTTCTTATTTTGTGTAAATGCTGCAATCGCTTCTTTTGGTGGAACTATGAAACTATCCCCCAACACCTTCTGAACATATTCACCAGCGTCGTGTGCAGACTCAACATTCACAGCGTTTGTGAGATTATCAACTGCTTTTGAAAGTCGGTTATAGAAAGTTGTCATGTAAGAGCTACTGCTATCTTTCATTTTTTTGAAGACGTCGGTATATGGAGTTACAGGAAGGCATCTTGTTATCGTTTTTATCGGATTCCCATTGTTATCAATCGTATCCGTGAATTTATTAAGAATACTTTTCATTGTTTTTTGCAACGAGAGCAAGTCATCATCCCCATCGTCAGTCCGCTGTGCTGAAAAACAGTCACAAGCAAGGAGTGTCAATCCTATGCTTGGAGGCAATTCATGATCATTCGAAGATTCAGAATATTGCTCATTCCGCCATTTTTTTATAAAGCATATTATTCGTCGCAGCTGATCATTGCCATTGATCAGGTTACACAAATAATCATTTAAACCATCAGGATCTGCATCTTCCCAAGAATAGTTGCTGCTGAACTCTTTCCCCCTTGCAAGAAAAACATGACCTCCATCTTTTGCATAAAAAGGCAAATCAATATGGAGCCATTCTTCTCCATTTTCATAATACGAAGCCGTAACGCAAGGTTCTTTGATTGTTACTGTACGCGAAGAAATGTTGATTGCATCCCGTAAATATTTCTTGATTTTGCGTGGATCCGAAACAGCTAAAGTATCTAACGGTATCATGACCGCAACATCACGATCCACTATATTGCCTTCAATCGTTGTATTATACTTGTAACTTCCCTGGTCAATCATTCTGATATCACTTCTGCTAATACATATACCATGATCTCCAAGGATGCTTGGAAACTTTGTTTTTATATCATTTTCTAATACTTCTCTTTTTTCTTTCAGTGCATGAGCCTCGCTATCAATTCGTATTTCTTTATAAAAGTTTTCAAACTCTTTCTTTAGTTTCATAGAAACCTCCTTATTTCGCACCAAGCGCCATATATCGACCCTTCGCCTTCTCTATACATAATCTGGTGAAACCTCCTAACAATTCTGCGCAGAACCGTTTTTACCCTTTTGGCAATCACATTTATTAAAAGTCCAGCCATCTCACGCAAATCTTTTTTCTTCAGATTTTTATCGATTAGCACTTCTCGAAGTTTGTATAGTTCATTGCCACTTCAATACCTTTTATCATTTCTACAGTCTTATAGCGCCAATAATAATGCCAGAACTATATCACAACGGATTTACTATTTCAATTTTGATTTGAACTTCACAATCTAAGCCTTTCTATATTTGCATTCAAGTTTTTCATACCATCTATTTCAGCATTATTCATGTCACAAACTTTTTTTCTTCAAAATTTAGTGCAAAAAAAAGTCAAATCATTTCGTTTTACTTTTTCTGAACACAACAGTTTCCTTGAATGCAGCTTTCTCTTTTTTTTATCTCTTTGTTACGCTGCTAATGATGTACTAAACTCGAAAGCTATCAAAAAAGAATTAGACTAAAATACGAGGCAAAACAGCCTCGTTATTTTTTTATCTGTTAGTTATCTGGTAGTACTGGACCGGCAGATGAAAAGAATTATTCACTCACATCCATCTTCCTTTGTCAAAATTTGTTGATTTTGAACAGCGTTAATAAAATACGAAAGAATCCAACCTTTAAGAACTTCAAAAACCTTCATACTCATAATCACCATATCACCATAACCGTTTCTAGTGATAAAAATCGGTTCATTTATTTGATGGCAAAGCTCAGAGATCTTTGCGGTATCTTTTAAATCACCAATGGGAATAATATGCGGGATATTACTGCATCCTTCCATCTGATATTCTATTATATCCGCTAGTTCAGAAATTGTAATCTGTGGATTATCTTTAAACAATTGAACCATCTGCTGCTCTGTTTCGTTTACCTTCATATTTTCCCTGGATTGATTGAGCGAATAAATATTCTCCTTCTTATCAATCGCACGATATATTGTCACCTTGATTCCATCGCCAAATTCTTCAAATTTAGGCTTTGGAAGCCCCATTTCCTCACATCGTCTGAAAAGCCTTGTCAGACCGGTTCCCCATCCCTTGATAATTTTCATATATTGAAACGCTAGGGCAATCGCCTTATTGCGACACTTTGATTTCCCACTTAGAGCATCTGCTACACTCAACCCATCATACAACATTCCCGGACTATCTATTTCTATTCGATCATCAAAAATGGATACCTGAATACTTGCTTCATCCACGTAGCTTCTATGCAGGACTGCGTTAACTATTATTTCTCGAATGGCACCTACAGGAACCTCATATACATCCTGCCTATACAATCCATCAATGATTGCTCCTTTATTGGTATGGCG
>CACYBS010000378.1 GCA_902772725.1 Erysipelothrix rhusiopathiae | reverse complement strand
TTTCATATTCTATGAGAGCTTCCAAACAATATGCGAACTGCCAATTTGAAATCATCCCACAGGATGATCATTGTTACAACAGTCATTTGGATATCGTCTGTAAGACAATCTATGATTTTTTAAAGAAGCAGTCTGCTTAAATACTAAAAATGCCTGGAAATCCGGGCATTTATTTTGTTGGGGTTAGAATGATTTAGTTTCACTATGAAAGTTGCGATATGCTCCTGGTGTCTGTCCCATTTTCTTTTTAAAGACGGAGACAAAATAGCTTTGATCACAGAATTGGAATAAGGTGGCGATATAGGCGATGGAATGATTGGAGTTCAACAACAATTCTGAAGCAGCTTCAATGCGTTTATCTCTGATATATTCTGTGATTGTTTTACCGGTTTCTTCTTTGAAAATATGGCATAGATAATAAGAACTGATTCCTGTGTTTTCGGCAATATCACCCACTGTGAATTTCTGCGTCAGATGATCGCGAATATAATGGATGGCATTTTCTACATGCCGGTTATCAATTTTTTCTTTGGAAGCTTTTTCTACCGCTTTACAGAAATCATAACCGGCTTCTTTGATGATATCAGGAATCTCAACTAACTTTTTTAACGAAACCAATCTTGTCAGGGCAACATCGGCAATACGGTTGGCATCGGGTGGATATACACCACCCTGTATGGCTGCAATCATAAAGGTATTGATCACAGATACAGTCATATATTCGATTTCTTTTTTCTTATCTTTTCCAATCCGCTCATGAAAATCCACGTCAAAAACATTCAAATCCAAAGAGTCCATCAATTCTTTTTTCTTACCCTGTTTGATCATGCGAAAAAAAGGTTCTACCCGCCAATAGGTAGTGTTGATGGTATCGGCTTCGGAATCGCGTATCTGCCGATCAATTTTTTTCTCCATATGTGTATCCTTTCATGACAAATAAACAATAACTATCGCAATATAATTATATAAATGGAATTGATAATTTTCTATACTATGTATGGAAAATATAAGGAGGTAAGACCATGTCTAAACTTATGACCCGTGTATGGCGCTATATTTTTAAATCCGGAGATGCCAAACGCATTGCCAAGCAGCACCCAGATATTTCAATGTTGAAAATCATCAAAGATATTCCTTAGATCGATGATGGTGAAGTCGGTCATTTATTGGACATTTACCGCAGAAAGGATGGAGATCCATCGGATCCTGTCATGATCAATATTCATGGCGGAGGGCTCTTTGCCTCCTATAAGGAAGTCAATGCGCATTTCAATTATGAAATCGCAAAGATGGGATATACCGTTGTCAGCTTATCTTATCGAAGAATTCCTGAGACAACACTCTGGCATCAGGTTGATGATATTATGCATGCCTTTTCCTTCTTAGAAAAGAATGGGGAAAGACTGGGTTTAAATTTAGACAGTCTCTATATTTCCGGTGACTCTGCAGGGGCCTTATTATCCTTGTTTGGAATGGCCCTCACAAACAGTCCTTCCTTATGTAAGAAATTCGGCATAGAAGGAAATCACCTGCATTTCAAGGGTTCGGTTATGATTTCTATCATGCTCGATACACAGAGAAAGGATATTATGCGTGCCATCTCCAATGTGGTTTGGAGTAAGGAGGATGTAGGAAAAGAGTATTTACCTTATATTATGGATCCTTCTCTGTTACTGGATGAAACGACTTTGCCGCCAATTCTTCAATTTACCAGTAAAGAGGATATGATTCGAAAAGATTCCCTGAAATTCTATGATTTATTGGAACAGAAAGACTTTATTCATGTGATGAAGGATTATGAAAAAGGTGTTGACCATAAATTGGTTCATGTCTTCTCTGTCATGTATCCGGATTATAAAGAAAGTAGAGAAGTATACGGTATCATGGATGGTTTTTATCAAAGTGAGGAAGAATTCAATGACTAAAAAATACTTTACATGGAACTTTGATGATGGCTTACAACAGGATAAGCGCATCATCGAAATATTAAAGAAATACAATATGGGAGCTACCTTTAATCTTAATTCCGGGTTATATGGGGATAAGACCTATGAAGGAAGAATCGGCAATTTGGGGATGACAGAAGTACCTGCTGAAAAGTTTAATGTGAACGGAAGACACCTTCTTCCGTATGTGGAACACTTCCGCATCCCGGAAGATGAAGTGGTACAGGTATATGAAGGATTTGAGATCGCATCGCA
>CACYBS010000377.1 GCA_902772725.1 Erysipelothrix rhusiopathiae | reverse complement strand
TAATCATTATATCCCCTACCTTTACTCACTTTGCTTTCAACATAATTATTTGGCTACCGTTCATTTTCTGTTTACACGAAGCTGAAGATACAATACCTCTTAGATGCCTTTTTATTCTATCAGTTTTCAATTGGCTATAGCATCATTGATGACTCTTTTTCAAATCTCTGATCTTTTATTTCGGCCATTAGAAAATGACCGCTGCCATCTGACAAACGGTCATCATTCAGTATAACATTCAAAGACAAACAAGTCTTTATCCCCATCTCATAATACACCATTTATGGACTTCCCCATGTAATATTATGCTTCAATAAGTCGATATACTTCTCTACATATTAACGAATACACTATCCTTCACGAGCAATATAATCAACGAATATCTTAAGGGAATCCAAGGGGATTATTTCATCCCACCAAGTCATACTATGAGAATAGCTCGCTAAATACGTATCTTCCAAAATACTCGCGTTAAGAGCCGTTGTTATATGAAAATAAATGTTTTTATTATTCCCTTTAAATAGCATCATGACAAACTGTTGGTTTATAGTATAGATATAGTATTCCGCAATACTATACTTTTCATCCTCCTTTAAAAGCAAATCTATTACATTTCCTAAGTCCACTAATACTCCATAGTTCTCGAGCTTTGGTTCCTTATTAACTAGACTAAAGTAATTATTTCTATCAGTAAAAACTATTGGAATGTATGAAAACCATTTTAAAAAAACTGTTCTTGTTTTGAATCGAAAAGCCTCATTGCCATGATAGTTTATGAGTACATTTAATACAGAATTATCATTGTCACTATTCTTTATGTACAGTATTTGACTCCTTTCAAATGCTGTTTCGATTGCTTCTTTTGTATTACAAATGAACTCTCTCGGGCTTTTTATGTTGCTATTATTTGCTGATACTGACAATAGGTGTACAAAAGGTTTAGATTCTTTGTGGTAATTGACGTAATTTTCAACATTTAAAAGATTTAGTGGCTCTAACAGATTCTCGGTTGCCCAAATCTTAAAGCGTTCCCATGAAAAATCCAAATAATCATACCCTAATTTACTAAATATATCGCGTATCTCTGTATTACAAACCCGAGAAATGCTTATTTGATTATCTTTAATGAACTTCATTGCCGTAAAGAAGCGTTCATTGGACTTAAATGATTCATCATACGAATCTGTGCTTAATGGATCAATACTTGCAATAGGAATATTCATCGCTAACAAGGCAATTTCAATAACTTTCCAGCTTATGTCTTTAGCCTCACTAGGATTTGATATATAATCAAGCAGAAACTCGATTTCGTTGACTCTATATTTATAGTAATACCCTGTAATATTCTTATGCTTATCCATTAATTCATTGTATTTTTCAATACTAAACACTTTTAGTGCGGCAAATTCTTGAAACATAGCCGCTGATTCTTGTACTGCTAAAGAAGAGTCCTCAACTACCATGTGTAAATTGACAATCTTTTCTTTAATCTTTATATCATGGCTATCTTCGAAAACTCTCATAAGCAGAAAATTATATGCACCAATATATGAATTGGATGCAAGTTCTTGATGGCATAATTCATGTAGATTAGTGGTCAACACATCAAATTGGTCTTTGTTCATATTAATATCAATGTATGACCCGCCAGCATTGAACTCACCATATATTGAATCCATCATATGCCTCCACCACTCTTTTCCATTGCTTAAAACTTCAACAGAATTTTTAAACTATACATTAGCCAATTGACTCAACGAAATTGGGGTTCGTAGTCCTAAATTTACACCCATCCTCTCCGTCCAAATATGAACAGCAATGTTTAGGCTCACCACAGAAGACAGAACCCTAGTTGTATATGTGTAATTTGGTATTTACTATATCCAAAATATAGCAAAAACAGTCCTAGATCCTCTTTCTCTTTTTCTGCTCAATTCCTATCAGTAGATTGAATAACTAATAATGAAACAATTTCAGATCCTGTCTGTTTAAATGGCAGTTACTCGTTCTTCAAATCATAACTGCAATCAATATAAGTGAATTCCTACAAATGAATTATATACATTTGTTATTTGCGAGAGTATATCGATAACGATGTTATTACCTCCATTTTGGGAATCTCTTTCATCGATTGTAGTTTTTTATCAACTGGTTCTTCCTTCTTTATTTTTTCTATTGTCTTATCATTCTCATTGCTTTTGTCCGACATAATGTTTTCCTTTTTACTTTTGTTGGGCATAATGGTTTCCTTTCAATAAATGATGATTAGTGATACAACAAACCATATTAAGCATGCTGCTAATGCTATATAAAATGATTTCATTGATCTCTCGACCCAACGCACTCTGCTCTCATTAATGGCAGAAAGGTCTTTTTGAATCACCTTATATGTATCAACAAGATATTTACTTCTAGTATTCTCATCTGAAAAGACTTTTTCATGATCCTCAATATACTTTATTACCTCTTCTATCTCTGGGAATTGATGTTGCTTTTTTCTATTCTGAGCCATTGTCGCCGCAAATAAGCAAGATAATAATATGGAAGTTGTAATAGCTGTTCCCCAAAAAATAAACTCGAATGATAAAACCCCTCTATATTGAAACATAATTGGTGCAGCCATAAACAATGCTGCAGTTGTAAATGCGAAGGCAGATTGCATGTTTCCTGCCTGTTGTATAAGGGAATCTTGCCTTTTTAGTTCACTCTCATATTTTAGCTTAGACAGCAATAATTCAAACTCAGCTATTCCTTTAATATCCACTGTTTCCATCTCTATCTCCTATGTATTTTCAATTGGGGTAACTTCCTACATGTGTTTTTCATTCAAAGAAACTTCCATCAGTATATTCATTAAGCAATCAATATCATCAATTATTATAATGTTAGACGTACTTATTTTACTAGCATCTCACTATTGTCACTATTTAAAATCTACTAAGTATCTCCCATTCCCCTTCATCATCTCCCTATACCTCATCAACCTCTTAAACGTCCTATTCGGATGCTTCACAAAATCATGCAGACTATCCTGTTTATCTTTTTTATCCTCATTAACCACATAAATCTCTTTTTTATCCAACAGCACTTTAAGTCCTTCAAATTCAAATGCTGTCGCCTTGTCTTCGTCCTCCAGAATGGCTTTGTCCGTCATCCTCTTCAGCCCTGCGAAGAACCGATATTCATCCTCATTCTTCAGGAACAGTTCTGAATACGACGAACTATTCGACAACAGGAAGAAATTGGTATACGCGATCGGACTCGGACCATATTCCGCAATGCTAATAGGCGTCGCGAGTGTGTGCCATTTCAATACCTCAAACACATTATACAATTCCTTCTTCAACAGTTGCTTACGCATGCCGTGGCTCAGCTCAAGCCCGGGCAACGAACCACGCACCGCTTTCCGCCAACTGACAACCTCCCCATACCGGCTGATTCCCTTTCCCTTCTCATAAAGCGCCACATACCGAACCGGAAGATGTGCGATATCGAATCTGGGAGTGAAATACATAAGTTTATCCGTATACAGTTTAAGGTGCGCATCATCAGGTACCAGCCCGATCAGCACATCTCTGCGCGACCAGTCGACCAATCGAAGTCGCTCCTCAATGCCGATTGGCAAAGTTG
>CACYBS010000376.1 GCA_902772725.1 Erysipelothrix rhusiopathiae | reverse complement strand
CTGATCAGCGATGATGATGCTGGAAGGACGTCCGCCGTCAAACTTCTTGTTCAGGTTTTCATCGTCTTTACCGCATGCGAACGCAACGATCTGTGCTACTACGTTAGCGGATAATTTCTGTTGTGAAGTGCTTCCCTGAATGTCAACATCCGATCCGATCTGAGAGTTACGGAATCCGATAAACTGCATAGGAACGATATCAGTACCCTGGTGTAATAACTGATAGAATGAGTGCTGTCCGTTTGTTCCCGGTTCACCATAGATGATCGGTCCTGTTGAATAGTTTACAGGTTCTCCGAAACGGTTAACAGATTTACCGTTGGATTCCATATCTAACTGCTGTAAGTGAGCAGGGAAACGTGCTAATGCCTGAGAATAAGGCAGAACGGCTGTATTCTGGAATCCTAATACGTTACGTTCGTAAACACCGATCAATGCATCTAACATAGCAGCGTTTTTAGTAACGTCTTTTTCTTTACATAATTTATCGGTTTCAGCAGCACCGTCTAAGAAGCATGCGAATACTTCCGGTCCAAATGCCAATGATAATACAGCTCCACCTACTGCAGATGAAGATGAGAAACGTCCACCGATATAGTCATCCATATAGAATGCATCTAAGTAACCTTCGTTCTTAGCTAATGGAGAAGTTTCACTTGTTACAGCGATCATGTGTTTGCTTGGATCTAATCCTGCTTCAACAAGTGCGTTCTTAACGAATGATTCATTTGTCAAAGTTTCTAATGTAGTTCCGGATTTTGATACCAATACGAATAAGGAATGCTTAACATCGATATTGCTGAGTACGCCGGCTGCATCATCAGGGTCAACGTTAGAGATGAATGCGGCATTCATTTTTAACTTATTGTTTTTCTTTGCCCAGTTTTCAAGTGCGATATAGATTGCACGAGGACCTAAGTCAGATCCACCGATACCGATCTGGCATACAGTTGTGAACTTTTCGCCATCAGCGTTTGTGATTTCACCATCGTGAACCTTCTTTGCGAAGGCAGCAATTCTTTCCTGCTGTTTTACATAGAATTCACGTTTATTAACGCCATCAGCCATTACATCGTTACCAAGCTGTCCACGGCATAATTGATGTAATACTAAACGTTTTTCACCGGTATTAACTACTTCACCGTTATACAGTGCTTCATATTTTCCCACTAAATCCTGCTCATCGGCTAATTTCTGGAAAACAGCGATAATATCGTCGTCTACTGACTTTGCAGCATAGTTGTAAGCCATTCCTTCTGCCATCGGTGCACAGTATTCTTTAACACGTTTTGCACCGTTTTCTCCGGACATAACGGAAGCCAAATCAACACGTTTACAAGCTTCCAGTTCTTTGAAAGAAGCTAACGTATCCAGATTTTTCCAAGTTGTCATTTTTAATCCTCCTGAATTGATTATTCTCTATCTTCTATTTTAATCCTTTATGGCTCGTTTTCCAATACTTAACAAAGTTTGAACGTAAAAAACAACATCAGAAAATGAAAATTGTCTATAATGAAATTAAGAATTTTACGGAGATACTATGATTGAAAGAATAACTTCGATAGAAGAAGAAAGTCTGAAAGAAATCAGTCAGAAGATCGGTCATGCGTTTTGCAGCTTTGACTATACAAAGCCTAATAAAGGAATGACCAGCTGCTTAAACGAGGATCAATTTTCAATGTTGATTTACGGTCAGATCAAGGCTGCCTATCTGTCGGGAAACTTATATACCTGTGATCATAAGGGGTATTTGATTTTATCGACACCGGTCAATAAATCGACACTGAAGGCGGATTTGGTGCAGGCATATTGGATGTTTCGAGCATTTGGAGTATGGGGCTATTTGAAACAGGCCTCCAAGCTTTTTCAAGCCGGACCATTTCAAACCGAACAGATGATTTATGTCCATCAGCCTTTTGTCCTGGTAGAAATGATTGTGGTCTTAAATGAGTTTCAACATCAGGGTGTGATGTCTGAAATGATGAAATATGCCATAGAGACATCTCAAAAATTGAAGCTTCCGTGTATTCTTTCAACGGATGATCCAAAGAAAGTGGAGATTTATAAACATTTTGGATTTGTTGTGAAAGATGTTTTTATGATCAATTTGGACTATGTACATTACGATATGATAAGGAGAATCGACAATGAAGTTACAGAATCTAAAAATTAATCACATGAAAAATCCTTTAGGCTTTTTGATGGAGGATGTAGTAGTATCCTGGAATGTGAGCGATGCCAGGGGAACGTATACTAAATCGGGAACCATCAGCCTATCCGAAGATGAAGACTTTAACACTGCGCTTGTTTCAAAGACGGGAAAGTTAAACAGTGCGGGAGAAAAGTTAGAAATTGATTTGAAAAGTCGTACCCGCTACTATGTAAGGGTTGAAATTGAAGATGAAAAAGGCGATTCTGCTTCTAAAGGTACCTGGTTTGAAACCGGAAAGAGAGAGGAAAAGTGGAAAGGGAAGTGGATCAGCCCACGAAAAGAAGATGACTTCCACCCGGAATTTGTGAAAGAATTCCATCTGGATAAACCGGTACAGAAAGCCCGCTTATATATTTCCGGTCTTGGCTTATATGAAGCTTTTATCAATGAGAAAAGAGTCGGGGATGAATATTTAAGTCCCGATTACTCCGATTATCACAACCAGATCCAGGTACAGACCTATGATGTAACAGAATGTTTGAACGAAGATAATGAGATTCATGTATTTTTAGGAAATGGCTGGTATAAGGGGCATTTTGGATTTAGAGGCGATGCCCAAAACTGGGGAGATAGATTCCAGTTGATCGCAGAGCTTCATATTATCTTTGAAGATGGATCAAGTACTTTGATCAATACGGATCAAACATGGCAATATCGTGCATCTAAATTTGAAATGACCGATATTTATAATGGGGAAATCTATAATGGACTCATTGATTGCGGTGAATGGAAAGAGCCTGTGATTTCTAAACCGAAAGGGTCTTTGATTGATAGATATTCATTATCGGTGAAGCAGCAGGAAGAAATGGATGTAAAAGAAATCATTCATACACCTGCGGGTGAGACAGTACTTGATTTCGGACAGAATTTTGCGGGCATTGTATCTTTTGAAGATACATTGGAAAAAGGAAGTAAAGTGAAACTCGACTTTGGAGAAATCTTACAGAATGGAAATTTCTATAATGCCAATTATCGAACTGCCAAGGCTGAGTATATCTACATCAGCGATGGAATTCCGAAAACAGTATATCCGCATTTTACCTTCTATGGTTTTCGATATGTACGCGTAACCGGTGATGTGGATTTAGAAACATTTAAGGGTATTGCCCTGTATTCGGATATGAAGGAAATCTCAGAAATAAAAACCGATAATGCGATGTTAAGTCAATTGATATCAAATGTTCGCTGGGGACTTAAATCCAATTCGGTAGATTTGCCGACGGACTGCCCGCAGCGGGATGAGCGCATGGGATGGACCGGGGATGCGCAGGTATTTAGCTCAACGGCTTCTTATTTGATGGATACAAGTGCTTTTTATAATAAATTCATTCATGATTTAAGAACAGCCCAGATTCAATACGATGGAATTGTACCGGCTGTGATTCCGGTACTCGATGGAGAGCCAATCGCATCCTGTGTATGGGGTGATATCGCCGCTTTCTTACCGACGGTACTTTATGAGCACTATGGAGATATTCATGCCTTAAGACGCTATTATCCGATGATGAAAGATTGGGTCGATTATGTGAAACGTCAGGACGAGGCAAGAGGAGCGAAATATCTGTGGGATTTTGGTTTCCATTTTGCGGATTGGCTGGCATTAGATGGCAGAACCGATCAATCGGTTATGGGAGCTACCGATCCATACTTTATCGCCAGCTGTTATTGGGCTCAATCTGCAAAGTATACATCGGAAACCGCAAAATTATTAGGTTATAAAGAGGATGCCAAAACATATTCTGACTTATATAAAAAGATCAAAAGGGCGATTTTAAAGGAATTCTTTACAAGAAGCGGACGCCTTTGTATCGATACCCAGACTGCATATATCACAGCTTTGAATTTTGGAATTTATAAAGATCATGATTTAACCAAAAAAGCATTTGAAAACCGTCTTTATAAAGACTGCTACAAAATTAAGGGAGGCTTTGTCGGAGCTCCTCAGCTATGTCGTATTTTGAGTGAACAGGGTATGGATGAAGTTGCACTGTACTTCCTGTTACAGGAAGAGTATCCGGGATGGATGCACTGTATCAATTTAGGGGCAACGACGGTATGGGAGAGATGGAATTCGGTATTGGATGATGGAATGATTTCCGGTATATCCATGAATTCATTGAACCATTATGCCTATGGTACCGTTCTTCAATATGTGATTGAACATATTGCCGGTATTAAGGCAATGAAGCCGGGATTTAAAAAGGCACTTATCAAACCGTATATTACACCGCGGATCGGATCGATGGAAATTGAATTAGAAACGCCATTCGGAGAATATGAAATTGAATGGGAAATCAAGGAAGATGGAACAGTAGAAGTTGAAGTGGAAGTACCATTTGATGGAAATGCCCGTCTTGAGCTGCCTGGATTAGATCCAATGGAGTTAGGACCGGGAGAATATGAATATACTTTAGATCTTAATATGGATATACATGCCCGCTATCATAATATGACTTTTATGAAAGAGTTATGGGAAGATGCAGAAGCGATGGAGATTATTCAAAAGTACAGCCCGGTTATCTACGGCAAGATGCGGGATAAAGATCTGGATTTCTTAAATGATACACTTGGAAGTCTTTCACCGATGCCTTTTGCGGGCATCTTTGAAGAAGATGTGATGCATATCAAAGAAGACATTCTGAATCTAAAAGATAATAAATAATATAAGATGATTGATAATTAATATGCTTTCTTGTATGGTGGAGATAGAAAAAGACATATCTGTCAATATATAGGAGGTATATTTAATGAAAAAAGTAGTTGTGATTGGTGGCGGTGTATTAGGAAGCCAGATTGCCTATCAAAGCGCATATTGCGGCTTTGATGTAACGATTTGGTTAAGAAGTGAAGCTTCTATCGGAAGAAGCCAGCCAAAAGTAGACCGTCTTCATAAGGTGTATGCCGGTGCTTTAGCGCTGATGAATACCGATGAAGGTAAACTGCCGCAGAATTGGTGCAATGGTTTGGCATCCAAAGATGACTTTGATTATGAAAAATGTCTGGAAGCCAATGAAAATGCCTATAAGAATTTAAAGATGGAACTCGATTTAGAGAAGGCTTTAAAGGGCGCTTATATCGTGATTGAGTCTTTGGCAGAAGATCCTGCGGCAAAAACAGAATTCTATAAGAAGGCTGCTCCGTTACTGGATGAAGATACGATTTTAGTAACAAATACATCCACTTTACTTCCATCGATGTTTGCCGAAGCAACCGGACGTCCGGAAAAATATCTGGCACTTCACTTTGCGAACAATATCTGGTATGGAAATACAGCAGAAGTTATGGGACAGGCAAAGACAGAACAGAAATACTATGATGAAGTAGTAGAATTTGCCAAACAGATCCGTATGGTTCCGCTCTGCCTGAAAAAGGAACAGCCGGGATATATCTTAAATACATTACTGGTTCCGTTCTTAAATGCCGGCATGTATTTATGGGCTGCTGATATCTCAGATCCGGCAACCATCGATTTAACATGGCGTTTGGCAACAGGTGCTCCTAACGGTCCGTTCCAGATTCTGGATGTGGTCGGTGTAACAACCGCATACAACATTGCGACTATGAAGCCGGGACATGATGATCCTACAAAACCGGAAGGTATGATTTACTTAAAATTAAAAGAAATGATCGATGCAGGCAAGTTAGGTGTAAATGCTGGAGAAGGCTTCTATAAGTACAAATAGTTTAATCAGCGGTGTGGCAAAAACCATACCGTTTTTTTATGTAACCGACTGATTTTAGATATAATGCGATAGCAAACTTAATATTATAAAGCTTTTAACAACATTATGAGGTAAGATATAAAATATGAATGACAGGAGGCCATCATCATGATACAAATACAAATTAAAGAGGAATCGCAATTATATAATCAGCTTGATCCAAACAGAAACAGAGTCAGCGAGGAAGTTTATAACTATTTAAAGTCTTTCTGTACAGAATCAGAGTTGAAGAAACATGAGTTTGATAAGTTGCATATTATTTCAGATGAGTCGGTCGATGCCCATGACTTTAAAAGAGCACTTCATGACACGATAAGAAGGGAGCAGGAAGGTCTTGAATGTCAAATTGCGACGAATAAAAGAAGAGCTATTTGGGGATATATTGTTGGTATAGCCCTTAGTGTTGCCGGGGTTTTGATCGCATCTCTAACAGATAAAGTTCTTTTGGCATTGGTTTCTTTTTTTGGAACTATGGTTTTAAATGAAGCTGTCGCCATCTCAACTAAGATTATTCCGGATATCAGACAATCGAAGAACCGGTTAAACCCGTTATTAAATTGTGAAGTAGAAGTAACAGTTACCCAAAAATAAATAATCAAAAATCTCTCATAAATATTTCCGCTCATTGTTTAGAGCGGTTTTTATTTACATCCACGCTTTCAGACTTCATTTGAATCGGGAATCGGATTTTCAATGAACTTACCAACATAACCAAACAGAAATGTATATAGATAAGAATCTCAATTAGAAGACTAAAACATATTAGTATACAGTTTTGATGGTGATTATCTTTTTGTACTGAAGTTTAAAGAATTTCTATTAAATGATAAAATAACTTCACAATAAAGGAGAAGATCATTATGGCATTTTTTGAAGTTGAATTTAAATCTGAAACATTAAAAAGATCTGTACTGTTCAATGTGATTTTACCAATCGAAAAATATAAAGGGCCTTATCCGACTCTTTATCTGCTTCATGGATTAACGGATAACCGTAATGGCTGGCTTCACAATACAAGAATTCGCATGTGGGCGGAAGATATGGGCCTTGCGGTGGTAATGCCTTCCGGAGAAAACACATTTTATATGGATGTCTTAGTAAAAGATGGAGCTCTGGGTGATTTTGGAGAATATATTGGTAAAGAACTTGTGAATATCACAAGAGAAATGTTTCCTTTATCGGATAAAAGAGAATATACATTTATCGGTGGATTATCCATGGGTGGTTTTGGTGCCTGCAGAAATGGTTTGAAATACAACGATGTCTTTTCTAAAGTAGCTGTTTTATCCGGCGCTCTTCATTTCTTTGAATATCCGCGTGAGTGGGTAGAAACAGAAGGGAATACGATTGGTGAAACGCGAAATTTCGGCAATTTGGATGAAACGGAAAATACAGATCGAAATCCTCGTTATTTAATCAAGAAGATTGAAAATGATCCGGCTCAAAGTTTTCCTGACTTTTATATCGCGTGCGGCCTGCAGGATGTTCTTCTCAAAGCCAATCGCTCCATTGCCGACGCATTAAAAGATGCCGGTGCTAATGTGGTTTATGAAGATGGTGAAGGCATCCATGACTGGGTTTTCTGGGATGCATATATCCAGCATGTGTTCAAATGGCTGGATATCCACATGGAAGATAAGGCGAAATAATTGATGTATAACGGTATAACAAAGGTTATGCCGTTTTTTGATTGTAAAAATTAATCATATGTAAGGCACTTGCAGAATGATGGATGTGGATGTGATACATTATTTATAAATAAAAACAGGAAACTTAGCAGGAGTTATAATATACATTCCAAGATGAAAGAGGATATTATGAATATAAATACACTTAACATACTTTCTGATGCCATATCGGATGTAGGTTCCTGGCATTGGTGGGTTATCAAAGATGACATGGTTCAAATCCAATTTTGCGATATCCAGCTTTATGACAATTCAAAACCGGAGAAAGAAGCCCATACTACAGATGTACTTGCGGTTCGCTTCTATGGTCACTCCTTTGCGGTCTTTTTAGATAATCTGGATGAGAAAAATTGGCATATAAAACTTCAAGATGATGATTCTAGCCTTTATCCGATAGAGCCATGTAGTTTGACTTTCGACAACAGAAAAGAAGCAGAATTATTACTTCATGATTATAAGAATAAAACACCTGTAAAAGACTTTATCAACGAGGAAACACTTCAATCTGCCAAACATATCCTCTGTGTTCGGTGTGGTGATGTAGGGCTTGTCGCCGGTGGTGATCAAATTGTAGTAGTAGGTCAAAACGGTGAGTATACAGAAGAGGAAATTGAAGCAGCTTCTAAGAAATGGTGGGATTATTGGGAAGATTATTGGAAAGTGAGAGGAACAAAAGAGGCCTATTCAAAAGATTATGTATGTGAAATTACGATTCCGATTATTGATGATGAAATGGAGATAAAGAATGAATAAATTAATCACTCCCTTTGGAGAAATACAAATATTAATTGATGGAATGTCTATTCCATACACTGCCAAAGAAGGCAGAAAATTTGATTATTTATGTTCCCGTGTTTTGGGAAGGTATCAAATTAAAGTGTCTTTTATTCCGGATGGAAAGGAACATGAAATTGCCTGCATATTTGATTCTTCCTGTTTGTATAAAAGAATGGTAGAGGGTGGAGAGCATCTGGTATGTCAGAGCTTTTATAATAGTGAACGATATAAAATGTCCATTGGTCTCGAATTTGATGAAGGAGTTGAAGAGTGGATACGTAATAAATACGACTATGGTTTTTATTATCTGGAAAACGGAATGGCTTTCTACATTGAAACCTATACTAAAACCACAGAATATGTATTCGGAATTTGCTGGATTGATGATGTTGGATGGGATGATCCGATCAATAGTAACGACAGGGATGTTGAAACATGGTATGGAGCGGATCCTACATTAATATTGTAAATGTCAATGAATCCGAATTTGATGGAGGCTTATCGTATGACAAAACCCAAGATAAAAATTAATGATGATTCCAAATTAAGGGAAGTACTGAATCAAGAATACGAAACAGCCTCTCAAATACAGTTATGTGAATACGCGCTGATGTTGGCGGCACATATCCGTGAATTAGTTGAATCTTCGAATCTTGATAATGAGATTATTGAGGAAGGTCTTTTCATAAATGAACAGTGGCAAAAAGGGAATGCGCGGGTTCATGATCTCAGACAGGCAAGCTTTAAAATTCATAAACTCGAAAGACAAGCGAAGATGCTCTTATCAGTACAACACTTAGAGTGATCGGTCATGCGGTTGCGGCAGGGCATATGAAAGAACATGCCATGGTCGCTTCTGATTATGCGGTAAAGGTGATTAACTTAAAGTATCCTATGGATATGGAAGCTGTTAAAAAAGAACGTCTTTGGCAGATTGATGAACTGAAAGAAATCAAAAAGTCTAATCAGGGATGAGAATGGAATACGCCGGGAAGAGAAGATGAAAGGTATTTTTCCATTATAAAATCAGTTTATTTACTATAGAAGAACATTTTTTTTTGAATATTTAGAGATTGTTTGGTTGAGAGTTTGGAATATTGAGGTTTTAAGGAAGTGGTTAGTTATTTTGAAATAATGTTGATTGTGCGTTCAAGATTTGTGAATTAATATCTTAATTAGATTGCTTATGTTTCTGCCGCGATACAGGATACGGATTATGGATATAGTGCTTTCTTCTTTATTGACTACATAAAATATTAGATAGTTTTTTACCGGAAAGAATCGTACCTTTTGGCTATGCCAAGGGTCTTTTTTATATATAGGATATCTTTCCGGCATAAATTCTAATAATCGGATTTCATGAACAATTTTTCTGGTTACTTTTGCTGCTGTATCGGATGCTTGCAGAGTGTTTGCAATATATTCAAAAATATCATTTAAATCTTGACGTGCTGCTAATGAATATACAATTTTCATACACCGTAACGTTTTTCCAATTCTTCTTCAACCTCATTTGCGGAAATGACACGACCCGCTAAGACATCATCCATGCCAAGCTGTAATTGTTCATCCAATTGTTCTTTTGTGATTGCTTTGACATTTCTTGGCTCAGAAGGTAATTTCATTTCAAATGGAATACCCCGGTGAATAACTACCTGTTTTAAAAACATGCCAATGGCATTAGACATAGGTATGCCCAGCTCATTGAGAATTTGTTCAGCCTGTTCTTTTGTTTCGGGATCAACACGTGTGAATACGCTTGCAGTTTTTGTTGCGTTTCTTGTCATAAAGAGTACCTCACTTTCGACATGTTCTGTCTATACTATACTTTAAATAATTTCTAATCACAATCTAAAATATTTATTAACGCAATATAAAAGCAATATAAAAGCTAAATGAATTACTCGATTAATTTATATTATATCGTCTTGTTGTAATCAATCTGAAAATAAAGGTAAAATATTGATTAGTATATATATTGGTTTATCCTATGGGAGTTTACTATGAAAAAGTTATCAAGCCTTTTATTAACGATATTTATGATTGTACAGTTATCCTGTACAGGATGCTCAGCATCGCAAAAATCCATTCGTCGCATAGATGATGATGGGTATCTTTATTATATGGATTATACGGAAGATTATTATCAGCCTGAAGTAATCCAGGAAATGATAGAAAATGGTCTTGTGGATACAGGGTGTTCATCTTTTTTTACCCATAATCTGGATGGAGAACCTATTACCTGCAGAAACTACGACTATCCACACCATATGCAGGATGAAGATAAGACGATGACCGGTCTTAATGTTGTTGTTCACTGTAAACCGGAAGGGAAATATGAATCCATTGCGATAGCCGATGCAGTATGGTGTGATGAAAATAATCCTTTACTGGTTAAAGGTGGACCGGATCAAAAAGATTTCAACATTGATATGTTAAAAATCATTCCGTATGAGTGCATGGATGGAATCAATGAAAAGGGACTTTGTGTGTCCATCTTGCGGGTAGATATTAAAGAAGGAGATGAACCTGTGACAGTTCCGACCGGTTCCAGCCAGTTACTTCGTTATCTGTTGGATGATTGTGCCGATGTATCGGAAGCCATAGAAGAAATTAAAACCTCTCCTGTCCGTCCGAATCAATGGCAAAACTGTCATTTTTATCTAACCGACGCCAAAGGGAACTGTGCACTGGTGGAAAGTCGTAACAGTGAAATTGCCGTCATCGATACGGATGTAGTCACAAATTTCTATCTGGGATTTAATGACGCGGAAGATTCCTACTACAATAATGGAAATCTTCGTGAAGCTGCGGTGCAAATGACGGATGAAAATGGGGAACCTTTATATAACTATGGATATGGTCATGGATACCATCGTTTTGTATCCCTTGCCTCCCAATTAGAACGGTATCAAGACCCTTCTAAAGAAGAGCGATATACTATAATGCCGGAATGGGCAGCTCTTAGTGCCTTACAGAGTGTGGCTCAAAATCCTTATACAAGTGTTTCCGGAAAATCCATGACACAATACAGTGCCATCTACAATAATGTAAATAAAAAAGTTGAGGTATGGCCTTTCCAAAACTATCAGAAATCCTATATTTTCGATTATACCGGTAAACAGTATTAACAGTAATAAACGGATTCATTGCGAATCCGTTTTTCTGTTACAGTTTATATATTGGTTTTAACAGCTTTATTAAATCATATGATGCAGGTATAAATGTTTTGCGTTAGAATATCAATTGTTTGTGGAGGTGTGGATGATGGTTTTATGGATTATTGCGACGACAATTGCGTACTACATAAAGGGAATATGTGGGTTTGCCAATACGTTAATAATGACAACCATTTTAAGCTTTGGTACCTCAAATGCGAATATTTCACCGATTGACTTACTGTTATGCTGCCCGATGAATTTGATCCTTACCTGGGAGAATCGTAAGTATCTTGATTCAAAAATTTATCTTCCTTTATCCTGCTTGGTCATTGCCGGCAGTATTCCCGGTGCCATGCTGTTAAAAAATGTGGATGCCGGAGCCATAAAGATTGTATTCGGTGTGGTCTTGGCAGCACTGGGAGCGGAGATGTATTTCCAGGGGCAGACGCAAAATAACGGCCGTTCTTCAAAAGTTGCTCTGGCGTTGATCGGCGTTTTATCCGGCTTATTATGCGGATTATTTGGAGTAGGTGCTCTTCTTGGGGCTTATGTAGGCCGCGTCACAGATAACAGTCGTTCATTTAAGGCAAATCTCAATGCGGTATTTATCGTAGATAATACATTTCGAATGATTCTTTACAGTACATTGGGATTGTTGACAATAGATACAATAAAATCTGCGTTACTGTTAATTCCGTTTGCGCTTATCGGCCTTTTTGCAGGCATTAAATGCAGCTCGCATATGAATGAAAAAGTGGTTCGAAAAGCTATCGCTGTAGTTTTGGCCCTGTCCGGTATCGCATTAATTATAAAGAATCTATAAAAAACACGGGATGTTGTCCCGTGTTATTTTGGCTGCTTTTGCCAGTTGCTTTGTGCCAGCACGCCTACAAGCGCATGTGGTACATATAACTCTTCTAAGTAGTTGATTTCTTCTTCGCTTAACTCAAGATCTGTCGCTTTTACAGCCCCTTCGATATGGGATGTTTTGGTTGCTCCGGCAACAGGGGAAGTAACCTTTGTTAAAAGCCATGCCAGAGAAATCTCTGTCATTGAAACACCCTTTTGTAAAGAGAGTTCATGAACACGCTCAATGATGCGATTATCCGCTTGGGCTGTGCTGTCGTATTTATACTTGGCGTAGGCATCTAACTCCAAGCGCTTGGATGTTTCACCCGGTGCACGGGACAAACGTCCTGCTGCTAACGCGCTGTAAGGAGTCATCGCAATATTGTCTTCCAAGCAGAACTTTCTTAGCTCACGCTCATCTTCACGAGCCAATAGGTTGTAGTGACTTTGAATCGATACAAATGGAGCAAAGTTGTGCTTTTCGGCTAAGGCATTTGCCTTGGCAAGCTGCCATGCATAACAATTCGAAATTCCGATGGCACGAATCTTACCGGCTTTAACTGCTTCATTGAGAGCTTCTAATGTCTCATATACCGGTGTGTTGTAGTCCCAGCTATGCATGATATAAAGATCGATATAATCCGTATCCAAACGTTTCAATGAATCATTCAGACACTTTTCAATCCATTCTTTACCATTGTATTTCTCTAAGAACTCACCGAATCTCGGTGTATATTTGGTTGCGATAATGGCATCTTTTCTTACATCTTTCAAAGCTCGTCCGATAAATTCTTCGCTGGTACCGGATTGGTATGCCATAGCGGTATCATAGAATGTAATGCCACTATCCCATGCATGGTCAATAATCTTCTTTGTATCTTCATAAGGGAGTGTCCATTTATGCATGCCCTTTTCGGCAACGCCAAAGCCCATGCAGCCAAGGCAGATGCGGGAAACATTTAAATCGCTGTTTCCAAGTTTTGTATATTTCATACTATTTATTGATTTTTTCTAATTTAACAGCTTCACCGCATGGTACAACATGTAATCTGTCCGGATTTACGATGCGGGAACGAACTACTTCCGGATCACCGTTGAGTTCTCTCCAGTCAGAGCGAACACAGCCCCAGTGAATTGGAAGCAGATAGCTTTGCGGATATGCAGCTGCCATCTTGTCAACACCATCTAAACCGATATGCCATGAACCATCACTGATATCCATTAAGATTAAATCCGGCTGTTCATAAGTTAACTGTACCGGCATCAGACGGGAATCACCCGGCATCCAGATACTTCCATCCGGCGTATCAATGCGATATCCGCAGTAATCTTCCATAGCGTAATGTCTGATCTTAGAATGTTTCGGGCTTTCGTTTTGCCAAGCGTGATCAGCAGGAGTCAAAGTGATTGTGCAATCACCGATTTTAAAACTTTCATCAATATCGCGACCAGTAGCTTTAATACCTAATTCTTCAAAGAGGGAGGCTACATAGTGAGGAGCCTGGAAAGAATCGCATTTATCCTTCAGATCAGCTAATGTAGCCTTAGAGAAATGGTCATTATCACAATGTGTAATCAATGTTACATCTGCATGCGGAATATCTTCCGGCTGTACAGGTGCTTCTGTATAGATTGGCATATCAAATCCCTTTAATAATGGGTCAATCAAGATTACAGTTCCGCGGGAGTTGATCATAGCTCCACCGTTTCCGAGCCAATATACTTCAGTAAAGTCTTTTTTTGTAAAATCGTTTTGTTTCATTTCAACGCGTTCAGCTTTTGCCTGTGTCATATTAAACACCTCCTAAGTTCGTTTACAATTAAATGGTATGGCTTAGAGTATACTCTAATGCAAGGGTTATTCTTCAAAAAAACCATCAGATTTTTAATTCTTTGGTAATCAATTCAATGAGATGAATCGCATTGCCGTGCCCAAGTTTAATCCCTTTTTCACATCCGTTACAATACACGACAACCGGCATGTCATGGTATTGTTTGACCCATTCGATCATTTTCTTTTCTTGTTCTTCTTTGGATAACAGATGACGGTATTGTTCCAATTCTGTAAAGGTATGAGGCGCTAATGAAACGCAATCTTCAGCAGGTGGATTATTGAACCACACACCGCAGAAATCAGCTGTCTCACGCCTGTTTTCCATTTCGAGAATTTGGATGTTCATCCGCTTGAGAACTTCTCTTACGGCAATCTGTATAGAAGGGTTATCTCTTACTCTGAAACAATCCTGAATGATCATGGTCTTGCCATGGTATTCCGGCCATTTGAAGTCGGTCTGTAACAGATATTCATATAAGCTTTCAAAAGGAGTATCCGGTACTCTTTCTTTAAGCATCAATTCGCATAAGGTACAGTTTTCAATAATGGAATCACCACTATTCAGAAAAGACAAATCCCTTCTGCAGCAGTCGGCAATTTGGATATTCTGTGTTTTTATATAGTCCACCATTTTGGCAGAAGCTTCACGATGATTTCTCCTTACATCACATCCGGGTAAATAATATTTCATAGAGACCTCCTGATTTTACTTAGATAACTTTTTTACAGCCTTAATGAATTTCTTTGTGGCCTCTGTCGGTTCTTTGGCATAAATCAGACCGTATGGCATAGAATAATCGGTCTGTAAAGGAATGGTGATTAAATTTGGGTGAATATCTTCATAAACCGGCTGGGTAATTAAGATATACGAATTCATTTCACACAAGGCAAAGGTATCCATTCCGTAATGATCGGAATCGATGATCTTACAGGAAGGGTAGTCACGATTGATCATTTCTCGAAAATTATCAAGAACATCCGATGCCTCCTTAATCGGCATCACAAGAATTTCACCGCTAAGATCGGACATTGTAAGCTCATCCGCTTTTGCCAGACGGTGTCTTTTAGATACCGCACAGCATACCGGCATTCTTGAAAGCTCTAAAAACAGACATGAGCCTGTCCAGGCACTGGCATAGATTCCTTCAAATAAATCAAAGTCCAATCCTAAGCGGGAGAATACGGTTGTTCTGTTTTCATATTCCTTCATCGGGCGAATCTCAATTTTAAGTTCCGGAAAGATTTCATTGACTTCAGTCCATAAATCTGGCAGCAGGCGGCATTTATAGAGCAGACTGGTTCCGATACGAAGGGTAGTCTCTGAGCTTTCTGCCAAAAGTTTTGCCTTGTTTAAAGAATCCTCAGAAAAACGAATCAGAGCCTTGGCATCTTCATATAATGATTTTCCGGCAGGTGTTAACTTAACTCCATGGTTTGTACGTATAAAAAGCTTAAAACCGCAGTTGGATTCAAGAATGTTAATCTGTTGTATGGCGGCTGTAGAAGAAATATACAAAGCTTCCGCAGCCTTGCCAAAAGAGCCCAACTCTGCTGTTTTGATAAAAGTATCCAGTTGATGATTGTACATAAGATACCTCCTGTATAAAGTATAAACTTTACACCATCATAACATATTGATACTTCTCCAACAATTGAATAAAAGTTAGAATAAAGATGTACAAAAGAAAGGAACCCCCTTATGAATATATTTGAAAAGTTAAAAAGTGGCGAACCGGTACATATGCACTCACCGGAGTATCGCCCTGTGGTAGAAGAACTGCATAGAGCAGATACTGCTTTATTTCATTTAAACCATGCCCAGCCAAGAACAGAAGCTTGGAAAGAAGCTTTCAATGAGTTATTTGATGGACAGGTACCGGAAGGATTGGGTGTATTTACACCAACACAGATTGACTTCCCAAAACAGATAACTTTCGGAAAACGTGTTTTTATCAATCATAACTTTACGGCCATGTCGATCGGCGGTATTGAAATTGGTGATTTTGTTCAAATCGGTCCCCATGTTACGATTGTGACCGATAATCATGATTTCAGTGACCGATATGTATTGAAATGCCGCAAGGTTGTCATCGAGAACAATGTCTGGATCGGAGCGGATGTTTCTATTATGCCGGGTGTACATATTGGTCAAAATGCGGTAATCGCCGGAGGAGCTGTCGTCACAAAGGATGTACCGGCTAATACAATTGTCGGTGGAAATCCTGCCAAAGTAATTAAAACAATCGATGTGGAACAAAAGTAAGATCAGCTTTATACCTATGCAGAAGAAAGAGGAAATTCAAATATGAAATATGATTTCTCAATTTTTCCCAATGTAAGTATTACCGGCGTAGATTTCACAAAGTTAAATGATGAAGAGTTGGAAATTCTTTATTTACAGGCTATGTATTGTGAAGCGATGACAGAGGCCGATATTGATACGATGCGAAAGCTTGTATCCAAAGATATGACCTATACCCATATGAGCGGTATGAAACAGACAAGAGAAGAATACTTTGCGGATATATCGAATGGAAGACTCAATTACTTTACAATCGGGATTGATAAACCAGTGATTAAAGTCAATGGGGATAAAGCTCAGATTACTTATACTTCAATTCTAAATGCCAATGCCTATGGGGCAAGAGGCACGTACCATATAAAGGGTACTCATTATTACGAAAAACGAAATGGTGAATGGATAGCCGTAAATCGATAAAAGGAGGAAAAAATCATGAATTTACAGGAAATGCAGGACAGAATGGAAATCAGAGAACTGACAGATCAATTTGCGAATTTAGCGGATACAAGAGAAGTAGATAAACAGGTACTCTTGTTCTTACCGGAGGGTAAATTAGAATTCCAAATGGGATTTGATGGCGAAATCCACAACATCGTCGGAAGAGAAGCATTATTGGCAGCATTTGGAAGAACAGTAATTCCAGCTAAGAATGTATATCATTTAAACGGTCAGCAGACCCTTACTTCCTACAGCGAAAATGAAGCCGAAGGAATTGCCTATTGCCAGGCTACTTTGGTCAACGAAAAAGACGGTAAAAATGTTACCACTACAAACTATGTGCGTTATACCGACCACTACTCCAAGGTAGATGGTAAGTGGTATATCAAAAAGCGCAGAACTACATTCTTATTTGCCGAAACACGCTAAGCGAATTTTTATCACATTTCCGGGATGACTTCCCGGATTTTTCTTTTGAAAGGTTTGATATGGATTCCGTCTCGTGACATAATAAAAAAAACGAGAAGGTACCATATGAAGAAAGTATTATCATTAAAAAAACTATTAATTATTGAATCTGTTTTATTGACGGTAATTTGTGTTTTTTTGTTTCAAATTGAATCATCGGCTACCCAATCCTTAAGCAGGCGGGATATTCTTCAGAAGGTGGATTATATTCAATCATCTACAGAGGATTACTCGGACCTGGTTGTTACGATATCCACTGAAATTAGTAATTATCATCAAAGTGAAGTTCGGTTTTTAGCCTATTTGGAAGACCGTATGGAAAACTTCGATTCCCAGATGGCTGCGAAAGCTTTATTTCCGAATGATAAGATTTTAATTAATCAAGATAAAGCCGGAAATCTTGATTACAGCATTGCCGTAAGCAGTAAGGGAACTGAATATGCGGTTATATCCGACGATGTAGAAAAGTGGCCTGATCTTGAGGACATGGAAAATGAAAACTTCGATGCGATTACCGATATTCTGGAAAGTAATGATCTGTTTCTGCTTATTGATAAAACCGGAAAGATTTTATATTCTTCCGCCGAAGAGCTTGATCAAAAGACGGTTGATGAATTAGGCTTTGGAATAAAAGATCTTCCTGTTGATGATGCGGGGTGGTTGACTATCCAAGGTGAGAAATACTATACCGCTTCTCAGAAAAAATTTGACAATAATGTCTATTATGTGGTGGCTTTAAAAAGCCAAACCATTAATACAAACAACCGCATTGCTGCCGCTTTGATTTGTATGGTCATTTGGTTTATAAGCATCTTAACCATTACCTATTATTATTTTTTGTGCCAGGAACATGCAGCCACCACTCCGGAGGAACAGACAAAAAAGGCCTATTCCCATCCATCGATATTATGTATATTGGCGGTGATTGCGATTGGTTTTGCGACTTTACATATTCAATCTTTGTTTGGATTATCTGTTTATTCGATTCAGAAAAGCGATGAAGCGAACCATATCCAGGCAAAATCCGAAATCCTGGTTGAAAATCTGAATGGGAAAAATATCATATACAGTTTGACAGGTGAAAAGAAAAGCGATGCGATTGCCTCTGCCATGCAAATGTATCCTGAATTAAATAATCAGATAGCTTTGCGTGAAATCAGAGATCTATTCGACTTCGAGTTTGTTGAGATTTATGATATCGACGAAAATCTGCAAAATTCCAGTAAATTATATAAAAATCAATATGTAGACTGGAGTGAACAGAAACTCTTTGAGGATAATGCGTTTTATTTTATCTCGAAACAGTCTTTGAGTTTCATAAACGAGACGATGAATTATAGAATTAGAAGTCCTATTTATGAAAACGGAGAACCGACTGCTTTTGTTAGGGCGGGATTGAAATTAGAACCTTATGATGAAGTAAAAGACTCTATGCGGATCGATTCCTTTATAAAGAATATTCCTGTTCAAAAAGGAAACGAAATCATATGTATAGATACCCAAAACTCCAATGTGATCTATTCATCCATTACGGATTATAATGGTACAAATATTTCTAATTTGGGCATTCCGGATACAGCCTTGAAAAATGACAGCTTCCTGTCTTTAGATTTGGAAGGACAGAAATATTTTTCAACATGTACGACCATGGATCGGTTTGCGGTGCTCTTATTAAGCCCAAGTGACAATGTATTTGAAGGACGTGCGATGATTTCCTTCATTGTGATGTTGACGTGCGCCATCATGTTAGGGGCGTTGATCATGTTGGTTTCACGTTCTCAGTTAGAACCGCTGCCTGTAGATTCAGAACAGGCGCAGGAGGAAGATATCGGTAAATTATCTGTCAGTGAGTGGATACATAAACTGATTAATAAACGACGGAAAAGGGATGCGGAAGACCGGGTTTTGGCTATTGCTCGCTTTGTATATCGCATTCTTTCGTTGTTGGTTTTAGGCATTGTGTTATTCAGGGGAGCGCTGTATAGAGACAGTACGATTTTTGGCTTCTTAGTCAACGGACGCTGGGAAAAAGGATTCAATATCTTTGCGATTACCGCTGTGATTGTGATTGTCTTTGTGTATTCGGTCATCATGAGCATTGTGCTCTATCTGTTTAAAAAGCTGATATCGATCGTAAATCCAAAAAGTGAGACCATCTTACGCTTGATCAGAAGCTTTTCGATTTACGGCAGTGCACTTGCGGTGGCATTCTATTGTATGAATTTGTTGGGTATGGATTCCCAATCCTTACTTGCTTCGGCAGGATTGATGGGTTTTGTGATCAGCTGGGGTGCCAAGGATATGATTACCGATATTCTGGCAGGATTGTTCATTATTTTTGAAAACCAGTTCCAGGTCGGTGAAACAATCGAAGTCAACGGTGAAAAGGGAACGGTTTTGGAAATTGGTTTACGAACGACCCGCTTGATCAACCAAAGCTCAAATACCCGTATTATCTCCAATCGAAGCTTAACCAATGTTGTCAATAAATCACGTTATCCGGCAAACGGCAGTGTGACCATTTATATCAGCTATAATCAGGACTTAACTGCGGTGGAACAGATGTTAAGTGAACGGCTTCCAAAGCTGGAAAATATGGATCCGAATTTGTTGAGCGGACCGATCTATTTAGGGGTAACCGATTACGGTGAACAATCCATCCGCCTGTTGATCAGTTTTAAATCCGAAGAGAAATACCGCTTTGGGATCAGCACTCGTCTTTGTTCGGAAATCTATAAAATGTTTAAAGAGCAGGGATTCAAGCTGGGTATTGACCCACAGGATATTAAAGTTTCACAGGATGAAATATAAGAATCTTCTTTACAGAGGATTCTTTTTTTTTTACAGACATATTTGCTTAAAAAAAGGAATAAGCACAAGGCTTATTCCTGATTTTCGATGCGGTATACAAAGCGAACTTTTGTTTCGGCACCATCCGGGGCACCCGCAAAACTTCTGTTTTCATCGTTTAGAATTTGGATGTTGTTGATAATGGCCTTTAAGGCATCCACTTCACCGACACCTAAGTTAACGGCAGAGGCGAGCTTCATAATACCTTCTTGATTAAATTTGGATTGACCTTCATATAAGGTATTCGCTCCTTCATTTAATGTAGTTAAGGCTTCTTCCAAGCTTTGCAGACCATCGGCCATTTGATGGAAGGTGTCCTTTTGAGAAGCTAACTGTTCGGTGGATGCGTTTAGAGTCTGCATACCATTTGTGAGCTGGGCATTTTGGGAAACCAGAGTGCTGGTTCCCGTATAAACCTGTTCCAGAGCGTTTTTCGATCCGGACTCTACCTGACCTAAAGCTGCATCTACGGTTTCGATTCCCTGGGAGATGGACTCAGAAGCTTTGGCAGCCTGTTCTAATGCAGCTGTTAATGCCTTTAATTTAGCCGGAAGATCGGCAGGTAATTCAGACTGCATACCCTGAACTAAAGTGCTCATTTCATCTAAAGCCTTCTTGGCATCTTCGACATCTGTACTTAAAGATTCCATGGCACCGGCAGCCTGTTCTAATGTAGTGGCCAGTCCACTGATTTCAGTATTTACCTGAGAGAATATCGTTAATATTTCAGTGGTATCAATAGTCTTTAACGTATCCAGTTTTTCTAACTCTGTCTGGTCCTGAATGCCGGTTGTATCTGCAGTAACACTTGGAGCTGTTACCACAATACCGGAAAGGGCATCGATCTGTGCCTGAATCTGTGCCTGTGTACTTTCATCTGTGGCAGAAGCTTTTGCTGCTTCAAGAGCACTGATCGCATTTTGAATATCGGTGTTAGCTTCTGCAGCAGCACTATTCATATCATTATTTAATGTTTGAGCTGACGTTTCAAGCTTTGCCTTGTTGGATGCGATTGCTTCATTATTTGATGTTACGGTTTCATTGTAGGAATCAATTTTGGCATTATCCTTTTCAACAATCGCATTATCTTCTGCGATGGCTTCATTGATGTGCTTTTCAGCTTCGCCTAAAGCCTTGGCAGCACTCTGTAAGTTTTCTAATGTTTCGGTTGTACCTTCTAAGGCAGTAGATAATTGAGACAGGATTCCCTGATCTTTTGTGATTGTATCCTGCATATCCGATAAACCGTCATTTGCACTGGAAATAGTCTTTTGAATCTTTTCTATCTGTTCCGGAGAGATCTTTCCGGATAATTCAGATACCTGTGTATTTAATGCGTTTAAACCTTGACTTAATTGTTCGGCACCATCTTTTAAAGATGCCGGCGTATTTGGCTGACGCGTTTCAATACCTTGTTTCACCTGATCGATACCGGAAGGAATTCCGTAAAGCAATTGCTGCATGGCAGTGTTTACCTGCTCGGTACCGTTTGTATATTGAATAACGCCGTTATTTAATTTGGTAACACCATCATTTAACTGTTCGGTAGAATCCGCTAATTGATGAATCTTAGGGTAAGCACTTGTAAGTGGGGCACTCTTTTCCTTTAAGGTTGCAGTGCCTTCAGATAACTGACGGCTTCCATCTTCCAATTGGGCAGATGCGCTTGTAAGAGCAGAGATACCGCTTGTCAGATCACTGATCGAGTTTAGACTTGTTAATTCGTTGATATTGAAATCATTGGTCATTCCAATCATGATGGAATCGGTTTGATAATCCTTTACATCGGCTTCGATCACAACCGTATCGGCAACATCCAGATAATCCATAACCTGGGATAATCCGGCACTTTCCAGTGTACTTTCTAATCCCGGAATCGCCGCAAAGGTTAAGATTTCATTATTTCCATCGTTGATGATCTTACCCTGCTTACAGCTGACATTTTGATAGTGTTCGTTGTTCAGGGTCAACATACCGCCGGCTAAGTAACTTGGGTGAATGTCGACAATTTTGCCACCGATATTGACTTCTTTTGTGATGTTGTTCATAAAATCAACTGTCATGGTTAAGTGTCCGCTTTTACCTGCAAGATCATCCGGTTTGATTTCTTTACCATCTAATTTATAAGTGATTTTAACGCTGACAGGTAACTGTGCTTTGGAGTTTCCTTTGTAGTAAAGATCGGTTCCTTTTACATTCCAGGTATATTCATTACCGGATACAGTTGGTTCTTCATCGGTCTTTACGTTTTCAACGTCGGTTAAATTTAAAGTTTCCTTGATATTGGAAATACCGTCATCATCGTGGATCCAGCTGGATACTACCGTATTGGATATACTTCCATCGGGATTTAACACCGCATAGACGGTTTCGGTTTTCTCGGTTGGTGAAGTATCTTCATCGGCATAAACAGGTATTGTGATCATAGATCCTGCCATTACAGCACTTAAGATCGCATTACCGATAACTCTACACATATGTTTTTGTTTGTAGTTCATACTCAATTCCTCTTTTCTTCAACTGCCTTCGGCCATCCTTTTGTAGTCTTTTCAATCAGTGACTGACCTAATAATAAGAAGGCCGGCAAAATTAATATGATGCAGACAACAGAGACTAAAGCTCCTCGTGCAAGTAAGAAGCACATGCTCTTTAATAAGTCCATTCTTGCCAGTAAGGCAACGCCCATACAGGCCGCAAAGAAGGAGCCACCGCTTGTCATAATGGATGTACTTGAATGACGAATTGCGGTTTTAAGAGCTTCTTTTGTTGTCTTGCCATTTTCGATTTCCTCACGGAATCTGGATGTCAACAAAATCGCATAGTCGACGGTTGCACCTAATTGAATGGTTCCGATGACAATACTTGCGATAAACGGCAATGTGGTATGGGTGAAATAAGGAATACCCATATTGATCGCAATCGCAAATTCAATCGTTCCAACTAAGATTACCGGAAGGGAAATGGATTTAAAGGTAATCGCGATAATGATAAAGATCATTAAGATGGATACGATATTGACCATCTTAAAGTCGATATCGGTGACTTCGATCAAATCTTTTGTCAGAGCACCTTCACCACCGATAACGGCATTTTTGTCGTATTTGTGGATGATTTTATCGATTTTATCTATCTGTGCATTTTCTTCATCGGAAGCGGATGTGTAATCGCTGTTGGCCATGATTAAGATGTGATTTCCTTTATGTAAGATATCGGATACAACCTTTGGCTCAAAAACGGAGCTGACGCCCGGTCCGATCAAATGCTGGTAAGACAGCACGTTGTTGATGCCGTCAACCTTTTCAATTTCATCGCACATCTCTTCAATTTCATATGCCTTTAACTTGTCGTCCACAATAATGAAGTGGGTTGTGGTCATATTGAATTTTTCTTTTAATTGATTGGTTCCGATAACACTTTGGAAATCCTGCGGCAGGCCGGCGATTAAATCGTAGTATTTGTTCGTATTGGCCTGGGCATACAACAGAGGACCGAACCCAATCACGAATACCAGGAGTAATGTTTTGGCATGATCTACTACCCATACCGGAATTGTCTTTAATTCCTTGATGATGACCTTATGTTTATGTCTTTCAATCACATCATCGAAGATCATCAATAGACTAGGTAAAATTAAGATTGTTGAAATAACTCCGAGAATGACACCTTTTGCCATGACAACGCCGATATCTCTACCTAAGGTCAAACGCATAATACATAATGCCACGAAACCGGCAATGGTTGTGATTGAGGAACTGGATATCGATACGAATGTTGCCTGAATGGCTTTGGCCATCGCTTCCTCTTTGGATTCGTTATGTTTCTTTTCTTCCTGATAACGATGCAGAAGGAAGATGGAATAGTCCATTGTAACAGCTAACTGCAGCACCAATGTCAGTGCCTGGGTAATATAAGAAATCTCACCTAGGAAAATGTTAGTTCCAAAGTTATAGATGATAGGGAAAGCAATTCCTAACATGAACACAAACGGTGCTGCGTTGGATTCCAGTCCTAACCATAGAACAACAAGTACTAACAAAATCGCAATGCCGCTGTATAACAGAATTTCATTGTCGACCATTTCCTTTGTATCCTGGGCAATGGCTGACATACCGCCTAAGAAGCAGTCTTTTGCGGCAATCTTTTTGATCTGCGCAATCGCATCCAAAGTTCTTTGCGATGCGGTTCCTTCTTCAAATGTGATGATCATCATCGTACTGTCATCACTGTATAAAAATTTGTTTAAGCGCTCAGGAATGGCTTCCTTCGGGATGGTGATATCTAATACATCATCTCGCCAATACACTTCGGCAACACCATCTACCTGTTTAATTTCCTTTTTGAGCTTAACAACATCTTTGTCTTTCATTCCATTTACCACCAGCATATCCACACTGGCTAAATTGAATTCATCACCAAGAAGCGATTGTGCCCGCATAGATTCTACTTCGGAAGGAAGATAAGACAAAATATCATAGTTAACACCGGTACCGATAAATCCTAAGATACTTGGAATAACCAGAATAATCGCCAGAATTAAGATACGATTTCTCTGTTTAACTATGAATCTTGATAATTTTTCCATATCTTTCATCTCTTTCCTTTTACATTAGGAAGTATAAAATTAAAATGACTGATAGTCAATATTTTTTTTGATTTATTGTTAAAAAGGGGTAAAATAACTGTATACTTATGGTCAAGTAGTCATTTTTTATATATAATAAAGGCGGTGATGATATGAAATCCAAGGTGTTAGAGAATAAGAAAAGGAAATTAGATCAATTACTTGACAGTGCATTTGAATTGTTTTCATCGCAGGATATTCAAAATGTATCGATATCGGATATTGTTAAACAGGCAGGTATTGCCAAGGGAACTTTCTATTTGTACTTCAAGGATAAATATGATCTTCAAAAGGCTCTGATCAAAAGGGAATCAAGGCGTGTCTTTGAAGAAGCTTATCAAATCTATTTAGAAAATGATATTCGTGATTTTGAAGATGGGGTGATTTTCTTAATTAATCAGGTATTGATTATATTAGAGAACAATTCGATTATTTTACGTTTTATCCATAAAAGTCTTTCCTGGGGAGTATTTGATTCGGAATTAAAGGATGTATTGAGAGATGATTCCTTTAATCTTGTGCAATTGTTTAAACAAGACATAGAAAAATCCGGTTATCATTTTGACAATCCGGAGATCACATTGTTCATTATATTGGATATGGTAGGCTCAGCCTGTTATTCCAGTATTATGGATGATTATCCTTTGCCGTTTAATGAATTTAAACCGTATCTGTTAAATGCGGTCAGATCGATTCTTCATGAAGGAGCACCGAAATAATATCCATAATTACTTTTTGGTAAGTACCGCACTTTAAAGTGCGTACTTTTTTTTACATCCGATTTCATTACAATGAACAGTGTAAGAAAGAGAGGATATGCACATGAAAAATTGGGCACTGAAATTTGGATTAAATCATGAAGGAGCAAATGTAAGAACTATCTACTATACCGAGTCATATTTTGAATTGGATGGTCTTACCAATCCGGCCACTGCCGAAGCTTATACAGATAAGGAAGTAGAAGAGATCAAGGCCAATGCCGTAGAAGGAAATGACAAATATATTTTTGATGCTGAAAAGGACGCATTGATCGCCATGGAAGCTTTTGATACAGGAAAGGTGTATTGGTATGATGTTGAAAACGGAAAGAAAATCACTGCCAACGCAGCTCCGATTGTATTAGATGGAAAAACAGGTACATTTAAGACCATGGAAGGATCTGAAGTTGCACAGCCTTTGAAGTAATATTAGAAAATGGTAAAATGAAGCCGGGTGATACAATGGTTAAAACATATACAGATTGTCCGGTAGAATATACAGCTTCACTTTTGGGAAATAAATGGAATCCCTTGATCTTAAGGGAATTGTTGACAGGTACAAAACGATACAATGAATTATCCAGATCGGTAGTCGGTATATCACCGAAAGTTCTTACTCAGAATTTACGGAATCTGGAAGAAAACGGAATTTTAGAAAGAATTGTATATCCGGAAGTACCTCCGAAAGTAGAATATATGTTAACTAAGAAGGGTTGGGAACTGGAACCGATCATTGAAGCTATGAGGGTGTTTGGATTGAAATACCGGCATATTGAAAATACAGGTGATATGTAGCCTGTATTTTTATTCGTTTAATTATTGACACGGTGTCAGAATTGGATATAATGATATTGACGTGGTGTCAGAATAGAGGGATAAGATATGCCGAAAGGATCACCGGAAAGAACTGCTGCCAGAAAAGAAGAAATCATTCAGGCTTGTGAAAAGCTTTATCAAACGATGAGCTTTAAAGAAATCACATTAAAAGAGATTGGAAAAGAGACTTCTTTTTCGCGGCCGACGATATACAACTATTTTCAAACAAAGGAAGAAATCTTTCTTGCCCTGTTTGAATTGGAATATGAAAGATGGAATGAAGATCTTGTTCATATTATGAATGATAACGATTATCTCACTAAAACAGAAATCGCAGAACAATTAGCGCATTCCTTAGAGAAAAGAGAACAGCTGTTAAAGCTGTTGTCGATGAATAACTACGATATGGAAGCCAACAGCCGTCCGGAGCTTTTGACAAACTTCAAGAAGGCTTATGGCAGCTCTATGAAAAATGTAAGAGGAATATTGGATAAATTCTGCTTGGAAATGAGCTCTTTGGATAAACAGAATTTCATCTATATCTTTTTCCCATTTATGTTTGGGATTTATCCATATGCCGTTGTGACCGATAAGCAGAAAAAAGCAATGGAAGAAGCAGATGTTGATTATCTATATCAATCAATTTATGAAATAACCTATAACTGTTTGAAAAGACTGTTACAGGTTCAATAAAAGGAGGAAAAATGATATGACAGTTTTACCGAAACTTGCGCTGGGTGCATGGGCATGGGGCAATGATGGCACATTTGGAAACAACTTGACTGCTGAAACGTTAAAACCGATTTTTGATACCGCAATGAAAAACGGCTTGAATCTTTGGGATACTGCCTATGCCTATGGCATGGGTACTTCTGAGAAAGTTCTGGCAGTTTTTTTAAAGGGACTTCCAAGAGATTCTTATTTAGTATCTGATAAATTTACTCCGCAGGCTGCCGATTCTTCTTCACCGACAGCGATGAAAGATATGATTGAAATGCAGTTAAAATTGATGGATTTAGATCATTTTGATGTATATTGGATTCACAATGTGTCCGGTGCACCAAAGTGGACCGAAGAGCTGGCCAAATACTTTGAAGGTAAAAAGGATGTTCCATTATTGGGTGTATCCAACCATAACCTGGCAGAAATTAAAGAAGCCAATGAAATCTTAAAGAGCCATGGTTTAAAATTATCAGCGGTTCAAAATCATTACAGCTTGATCAACCGTTCTTCCGAAGATTCCGGAATTCTGGATTACTGTAAAGAAAATGATATTTATTTCTTTGCGTATATGGTTTTAGAACAGGGTGCCTTGTCCGGTAAATACGATACCAAACATCCGATGCCGGAAGGCTCTGCCAGAGCCAAAACTTATAATCCGGTATTGGACAAGCTGGAAGTACTCAATGGAGAGCTTAAAAAATTAGCGGATAAGTATGGTGTAGGTCCTGCCCAGATTCCGGTCGCATGGGCTATCGCAAAGGGAACACTTCCGATTATCGGTGTGACAAAGACATCTCATGTAGAAGATGCCGTAAAAGCTGCGAATGTGACACTTACTGCCGAAGAGACAGCACACTTAGAAGAGGTTGCCGATTCGCTTGCGATTAACGCAATCCGTTTCTGGGAAAAGGAGATGAAATAATATGACAAAGAAAAATATCGGAGCAACATTAGCTTTATATCCAAGTCCTGTAATTGTGGTAGGTGCTATGGTCAATGATAAACCGACATGGACATTAGCTGCCCATGCAGGAACGGTAGCACACAGTCATTTAATGGTGTCACTTGTACAGGCACATTATATCAATCAGGGAATTCGTGAAAATAAGAAGCTTTCCGTAAATGTAGTGGATGAATCATGGCTTGCCAAGGCAGATAAGATGGGAACAACCAGCGGAAATAAAGTGGATAAATCCGAAGCCTTTGCGTGGACGATGGGTGAAAATGGAGCACCGTTAATTGATGATGCCAAGGTATCCATTGAATGTGAAGTTGATGGAAACTATGAGTTAGAAAAATTTGACAACTTTATCTGTAAGATTGTGGCAACATATGCAGATGAAGCGGTATTAAATGATAAAGATAAGAT
>CACYBS010000375.1 GCA_902772725.1 Erysipelothrix rhusiopathiae | reverse complement strand
GGAGGATGTCTGAGTTTTTAGAATCGAATTAATAAGATAGAAAATATCAATCGCCATATATTCTCACAGATTTGTATATTTATAAATAGAAAATATAGGCTAGTATAAACGATAATATATATTTTGAGAATAGGAGCAATATAAACATATGAGTAACTTTTCTTTTTTAGGGAAATATTGGCCTGATTTGGAACAGTTAGGGAAAATAGCTGAATCATATTTATATTCTGATCCAAACGCATGTATTTTTAAAATAGGTATGCTTAGTGAACGTATCATTCTCGGTATGTTCTCATTTGAAGAAATGGATTTGCCTGAAGATAGAAGACAAGCAAATTTAATTAGAATTCTGAATGAAGAGCATTTGTTGCCAAGTAGTATTGATAACATTGTGTATGCTATTCGAAGAGCCAGGAATGATGCTGTACACAACGGGTTGAATTCTTTAGATAGGGCCAAAACTTTGTTAAAGATGGCTTTTCATCTCTCCAATTGGTATATGGAAGTATACGGTGATTGGAATTATACTCCACAAGAATATGTAGAACCTGAAGATAATATAAATAGAGAAGATTATCAGGATAATATCAGGATTCAAGAAGAAAGAATCCAGGAGTTAATAAGTAAGGAAGAAACTGTTGATACGGCTGCTTCACATAAATTATCTTCAGAACGATCTGAAAAGGCGAAAAAAGTGTCAGAAATGTTAAATTTATCAGAAGATGAAGAAAAATATTTCAAATCTGAGAAGCTAAAATTAGATATTACAGCTATACCGGTAATTAACTATGCATTGCAGCAAAATGGGATACCTGTGATTCAAAGAATTGCTGTTCACAATCTACTGGATGAACCAATTCAAAATATTGAATTAAGAATAAATTCATCATCAGATATATGTGTTCCATTCAAATGTTATATAGATTATATTCCACCTAATAAAATATACGAATTAAAAAGTATTAACCTGATTCTAAATGAGAAACTCCTAGCAGAATTAACAGAGAAACTGACTGGGACTATAACGGTCTCTCTAGGTTGTGAAGAAGAATTATTGTATTCAGAAGTAGTGGAATTAACACTTCTGGCATTTGATGAATGGCAAGGGGCTGAGTTATATCCTGAATCACTTGTTTCTTTTATCATGCCAAATCACAATTCTATTTCTCCTATTATTGCAAGAACCGCAGAACTGATGGAAAGATGGACTGGAGATCCATCTTTGGACGGCTATTTAAGTGAAAATAGAAATAGAGTTTTAAAAATGGCTGCGTCTGTATACACAGCTTTATTAGAACAAAATATTGTTTATGCTGTCCCACCTGCTTCATTTAGCCTTATGGGCCAAAGAATTCGGCTTTCTGAAACAGTCTTATCGCAAAAGATAGGAACATGTTTAGACTTAACCTTATTATATTGTGGTTGTCTTGAAGCTATTGGAATCAATACTATTCTAATTATGGAGTCAGGTCATATTTTTGCTGGTGTATGGCTTGAGAACCGGGTATTTCCTGAATCTATTCAAGATGATGTTTCTTTAATAACAAAGAGATTAGCCGAAGGTGTTAATGAAATAATCACCGTAGAGTGTACATTATTCACAGCTGGCAGAAAAGCATCTTTTGATAAGGCTCGAAAAGAAGCGGAAAATGAACTGATCAGAGGGAATGTTGAAACAATAATTGATGTTAAAAGATCACGTATGATAGGGGTAACTCCATTACCGGTCAGAGTTAAAGATCAAGAAGGTTGGCATATTCAAAGAAAAAAAATAAACATTAATGATAGTTATTTTGTACCCAAAAACATGGGCAATCATATAGACATCGATGAATCTCGTTCTGATAAGCCTTTTGATAAGAAAACACAGTGGGAACGTAAATTATTAGATCTTGGTTTAAGAAATTCTTTGATCAATATGCGCTTATCCAAACGTATGATTCCTTTGCTGGTTCCATCAATTGATAAAATGGAAGATGCTTTAGCAGATGGACATGAATTATCTATCCAACCAAGACCAAATGAATGGGAAATGAAGGCAGACGATTTCACATTGGAAACAATGCATAAGATTGATAGCCTTCAGAAAGTGTTAGAAACCGAATTTGAAAATAAACGATTACGTTCCTCATTAACAGAAGTAGAATTACAAAAAACAATTAAGAATTTATATCGTGCTGCAAAAACATCATTAGAGGAAAACGGAGCAAATACATTATATGTAGCATTGGGGTTATTGAAATGGTACGAAACACCTCGTAGTCAGCAGCCCAGATATGCTCCATTAATATTAATTCCTGTTGATTTAGTCCGGAAGTTTGGGAATAAAGGATATGTAATACGCTTAAGAGATGATGATCTCCAAATCAACATTACAATGTTGGAGAAATTAAAACAAGATTATAAGATTATTGTCAATGGATTGGATCCGATTCCAGAGGATGATCATGGATTGGATACCCGTAAGATTTTTACTATTTTCAGGCATGCAATTATGTCTGAAAGACGTTGGGATATTCTTGAATCTGCGTTTTTAGGTATTTTTTTTTTTTTTTTCAGAACGATTCTTTATATCATTCCACATAACAAATT
>CACYBS010000374.1 GCA_902772725.1 Erysipelothrix rhusiopathiae | reverse complement strand
TAAAGGTTTGAGTGCATGTTTATATGTTAGACATGAAGTAAGGTGGTACCGCGTATTTTACGTCCTTATATAGGACGTTTTTTTTATGGAGGAGAAGGAAATGGAATTATTTGATGAACTGAAATGGCGTGGCTTAATTAATGATGTTACAAGCCCGGAAGTAGAAGATGTAATCAATAACCAGCAGGTTACATTCTACATTGGAACTGACCCTACAGCTGACAGCTTACACATCGGTCATTATTCTTCTTTATTGATGGCAAAGCGCTTAGAAAAGCACGGTCATCATCCTTTGATGTTAGTAGGTGGAGCTACCGGATTTATCGGTGATCCAAAGGCAACCGGTGAAAGAAGCATGTTGACAGCTGAAACATTAAAGAAAAACTTTGATGGAATTTATGCACAGATTCAGAAAATCTGGGGCTTTGAAATGGTTAACAACTTAGACTGGACAAAGGATTTAAGTGTAATCGATTTCTTACGTGACTACGGCAAATTCTTTAACGTTAACTACATGTTGAATAAGGAAACCGTTCAGAAGCGTCTGGAATCCGGTATCAGCTATACTGAATTCTCATACATGATCTTACAGTCTTTAGACTTCTTAGAATTATATCGTACAAAGAACTGTGTCATGCAGATCGGTGGTCAGGACCAATGGGGAAATATCACTTCCGGTCTGGAATTAATTCGTAAAAAGTGCGGAGCTGATGTGAAGTGTTATGGCTTAACTATGCCACTTATCACTAAGGCAGACGGTACTAAGTTTGGTAAGAGTGAATCCGGAACTGTTTGGTTGTCTGCAGAAAAGACTAGTCCGTATGAATTGTACCAGTTCTTATTCAATACCGAAGATGCAAAGGTTATTGAATATCTTAAGAAGCTTACTTTCTTAACTAAGGAAGAAATTGAAGCTTTAGAAGTTTCTTTGAAGGAAGAACCGCATTTACGTAAAGCACAGCGTGCTTTGGCAGAAGAAGTGGTAAAAGATTTACATGGGGAAGAAGGACTCGATTCTGCATTAACAATTACCAACGCTCTGTTCCGTGGTAAGATCCAGGATCTTTCCGACAGCCAGAAACGCGATGCCATCAAGAATATGGAAAAGAGAAGCTGTGAAGCAGGTATTAAATTAGAAGATGTATTAGTTAATACAAAGATTGCATCAAGTAAGCGTGAAGCTCGTGAATGGATTAAGGGTAATTCCATCATGATGAATGGCGTTAAGGTAACTGATCCAAATATGATTATCGGTTTAGATAATGCGTGTGTAGATAATTTCTCTATCTTCAGAAGAGGTAAGAAGAATTACTACTGTGTAGAATTAGCTTAGTTTTGATTAACTATATAAAAGATATCATTTAATAGGTAAAGTGGTAAAAAATGCTGGAATGTATTTTTTACCACTCTTTTGTATGGCTGGAAAATTTTTACTCGGTAACGACCGAGTCGGGAAGCACCGAGTAAAACGTTGAATTTATCGGTGTTTCTTAGTATAATATGGTTACTCGGTATTAACCGAGTCAAAAGGAGTCGAGTAATATGAGTTTTTTAGGCAGAAGGAAAGAATTATTGCAGCTTCAAAAACAGTTTTCTACAGATGAAATGAGTGCCGCTCTCATTTATGGAAGACGTAGAATTGGTAAAAGTGAATTAATTAAACAAGCATTAAAAAAATCAGCTATACCCTGCATATACTATGAATGTAAACAAATAACCCAATTAGATAGCGTGGATGATATACAAGAAATAATTTCAGAAGTCTTTCAACTTCCTAAACTGGGATACCGGACGATCGAAGATACATTGGATTATATTTTTAAGCTTTCGCAATCTGAAAAACTGATCCTTGTGCTGGACGAATACCCGTATCTAAGGGAAGGAACGAAAGGAATGGACAGTATATTACAGGCATTGATTGACAAGTATAGAGACACAGCAAAACTAAAACTTGTTTTATTGGGATCTTATGTTGACATCATGAAATCAATGCTGGCGCATTCAAATCCGCTCTTTGGAAGAATTGATCTTGTAATCGATTTAAAACAAATGGACTACTATGAATCCTCCTTATTCTATCCTGCATTGTCGGATGAAGACAAAGTAAGAATCTTTTCTGTATTTGGTGGTGTTCCTTATTACAACCGATTAATCGATGACTCAATCAGTGTTAAGGATAATATCATTAACCTCATTGCTTCTCCAGGTGCACGGCTGGAAAATGAAGTCAGTATGTATTTAAATGCAGAAATTTCTAAAATAACAAATGCGAATGCAGTATTCAGTGCACTTGCACAAGGCTTCTCCAAATACAGTGATATATTATCTCAATCACATGTATCCAGTAGTCCTACACTGGCTGATGTTTTAGATCGATTAATACGGATGGAAGTTGTTGAAAAAGTAGTACCAATAAACGATGAGCATCATCGAAAAAAAGCAGGATATTACATTTGCGACAACCTCACTATGTTTTATTATCGTTACATTTTTAAATATTCTTCACAATTAAAAATCATGGATCCGGATGTATTTTATACAAAATATATTTCCCGTGACTTTGATGAATTATATGTTCCGAAGTTGTTTGAAGGCATCTGCCGGCAATACCTTATCCGACAAAATCGGTTAGGCATTATTGATCCTGTTATTGAAAAGATTGGAAAATACTATTATAACGATCCTGTAAAAAGAACCAACGGTGAATTTGACATTGTTACTCTTGATGAAAAAGGATATGTTTTTTATGAGGTTAAATTTCGAAAGAAGCCACTTGATAAAGCTTTAGTTGAGGAAGAAATCAAACAAGTTCAAGCTACAGGATTAAAATGTTACAAATATGTTTTTATTACTAGATCTGGTGCTGAGATTCCCGAATCAAATCAGGTCCAGTTTATTGAGCTTAAACAATTATTTCAATATTAATTGAAAAAAAAGGATGAATCAATCACTCTCATTATGATATCCCATTCTAGTTGAAACATTGGTCATCCTTCATGCTTAACCTACATTGTTTTGCAAAGAAGAGTTAATGTTTCTTTGAAACAGATATTAACATAGAACTCCTACACGGGAATCCAAAATTAACACCTAATGACTCTATTTCAAAAAAATTTTAGTCATTGGGTGTTTTTTTACGTATAGGATATAGAAAGGCAGATGAATGTGTTAAGAATTTTATCGTAGAGTGTCCCAATCTACGATTGTATTGAATATTTTCGTTTGAATTGTATCTTACATATCAAATTTTGTAAACTTCATGACTAAGAATTACATTGCGACTTGTTCAAAAGTAATTTGAAAATGATTGCTGGAAAAGAGGTGATCAACATGCCAAAAAGGGGTAAAAATATTTATCTCAGAAAAGATGGAAGATGGGAAGGAAGATATGTCAAAGAACGAATCAATGGTAAAACAAAATATGGATATATATTTGGAAAGAACTATGAAGAAGTTCTAGAAAAACTAGATAATATTTCCTCCTTTACGGATAGTACCAGGACGCCGGAATCTTATTTATTTGTGGATTTAGCTAATACATATTTATCGTTTAAATCTGCACAATTAAAACCTTCCAGTGTCGCAAAATATACTAATATGTTGAACACCTATTTAATTCCTCGATTTGGAAAATTATCTGTTGCTGATATTACCCGTACAAGTATTTTACAGATGTCACAAGATTTGCTTGTATCAGGTGGAAAGAAATCAAAGGGATTATCTCCAAAAACGGTAAACAGTATATTATCTCTTTTAAAGAACATCTTTGACTTTGGATTTCGTGAAAAAAAGTTACAAGGACCGGATATAAGCAATATTTCAGTAAAACAGCCTCAAAAACCATTACGTATTTTAAGCAAAATGGAACAACAGCTGTTGAATCAGTATCTAACTAAGAATATTACACCATGCAATTTGGGTATCCTTGTATGCATGTATACAGGTCTAAGGATTGGAGAGCTTTGTGCATTAAAATGGGAAGACATTCATTTATCAGAGAAATATATTTATGTACACCACACAATGCAGCGAATTCAAATTGTAGATGAATCAGATAGCAGTACTACTATCATTATTCAGTCCCCCAAAAGTGATTGTTCTATACGGATCATTCCATTGCCGGAAGAGCTGGTAAATATATTGATAAAAGAAAAGAAAGAAGATAATTCATTTTTGCTTACGGGGCTGGATAACAAATACATGGAACCTAGACGTCTTGAATATCACTTTAAGAAAATCATAAATGAATGCGGAATAGATAACGTAAACTTTCATGCGCTAAGACATACTTTTGCGACACGATGCGTTGAGCTTGGATTCGATATTAAAAGTCTAAGTGAAATATTGGGACACGCAAATGTAAATATCACTTTAAATAGATATGTACATCCATCTATGGAGCTAAAAAAGAAGAATATGGATAAACTCAGTCAACTTCTGACCATAAAATAAGCCGTCAATTAAACCGTCAAAAGCCGTTGATTTCACCTTAACTAAAGTGTTATTAACGCTTTTTTCGTAGATTGGGACACTCTACGGATAATTTGTATGATAATCAGTTACTATGACAACATCGCTAGTATTAAAAATATTATAATGTTGTTTGTTGACGATTTCTATGGATATGCGAAATGATTGCTGGATCAATCATCGGGAGGAAAATTCATGTCAAATTCACTTCAAGCTAATACTATTATTCCGGTTATATTTGTACTGGACACATCTGCTTCAAATAATGACTGGATGAAGACAATGGTGGATAATTCTATTCAACATCTTCAAAGCTTCTACAAAGATAATCCTTCATTTCAACACAAGATTTGTATCGGAATTCTTCATTGTGATAACTGGATCACAGGTGATCGATTAGTTCCTGTTCAAGAACTTTCCAATATAGATGTCTCATTAAACAAAAAAGGTTCTCTTAAAGATATTGCTGAGATTTTATCTCAATCTCTGACAGAGGAAAACCTCTTTAATTTTGATAAGGGTTTTACGCATCCCTCGATTGTTTTTTTGACAAATGGGCAATCTTTTGGAATGAATATTTATCTTAGATCAGCTTTCAATCTTCTATGGGATAATGAAATCTATCGCTTTGCCAATCGATTTGTGATCAGCTATCAAGATTTAAAGAATGAAGAGGTCTATGTTAATCTCGCTCATGAGGGAACATATATAGATATCGTAGATCATTCATCAGTTATGTATGAACTTGTTTTTGATTTGTTGACGAATCAATGGAACGATGAAAAAGTTGAAATTGAAGAGAAATATCAAGATAAAATCAAAATACGAGACATCATTATTGCCGAATAAAAAAAGCGATGCCTACTGCACCGCTTGATATTTCTTACCCTGCCAGGTATCTTTTTTGGCCATCAGTTTATCAATCTCATTGGTAACGATGGTCTTTTTTATTGTCCATAACGGAGCTATCAAATCTTTGGCCATGCCATCTCCTGTTAATCTTTCAATAATGCAATCCGGAGGTAATAATTCTAATTGATCTACTACCACATCTACATATTCTTCCAGAGAGAGAAGGGGAAATGGATTATCTTTATAATCTTTGGCCATCTTTGTTCCTTCGATAATATGCAGCATATGAATCTTTACTGCATCTGGATGATGTAAAGATACCTGCTTGACTGTTTCTAACATATCTTCTTTTGTTTCACCGGGAAGAGAATTCATTAAATGAATGCAGGTCTTAATTGGTGTATTTTTAAGTTTATCTAATACATCCCATACCTCTTGTGTAGTATGGCATCTATTACATGCTTCCATTGTTTTTTCATGAATGCTTTGAAGTCCAATCTCAATCCAAGTCTCTTTTTCAACAGCTTTTTGAGACAGATATTCTATCGTATCATCTGTTAAGCAGTCTGCTCTTGTGGCAATACATATACCTTTGACATCCTCATTTTCGTAGAATGGATCATAAATGAATTGTAAAATGGATAAAGGAGCATATGTATTGGTAAAGGATTGAAAGTAGGCAAATCCGTAACAATCCGGCCATTTATGGCGCATTCTTTCAAGTCCTAACTCATACTGCTTCATCAAATCTTCATGAAATCCAAGAATACTGTCGCCAGACCCCTTACCGGAGCAGAATGTGCAGCCATCGATTCCTTTGGTACCATCCCGATTAGGGCAGGTAAAACCGGCATGTAAAGGAACCTTGGCAACCTTATGGTTGTATTTGGTTTTAAAGTAGTAATTGATTGTTTGATACCTCTTATTGTCAAGAGAATAAGGATATGGATTTTGCATATCCCGATTATAACACAGCCGAATATTTTTTAGAAATTACAGTAGAGCTTTAGACCATTTCGTGATATATTATTAGGGCATTAATATTAAGGGGACATAGAGAAGAAAGTTTTTAGGAGGCTCCTCATATGTCAAGCAAACAAAAAAATGCACCCAGGTTGAATGCGATACCGGATTATTCGGTAAAGGTTACTAAGAAAAAGGGAATTCATATGCGTGTGAGCGCAAGAGGGGAACTGGTCGTTCACGCTAATCCATTTATGACAAAACAGGAAATCGATCAATTTGTATTAACACATCTTGACGATGTATTTTTTCGCTTAAAAGAACCAACCGTGCGATTATTCGGAAAAAGCTTCCGCATTCGACAAGTCAGCGGCAAAACAAATCATGTATCAACTTGCGATAATGAGTTGATCTTACAGACAAAAGAAGGCGCTGATCAAAAAGCAGTTTTTGATCAGTTTATTAGACAATATGCAAAAGAGGTTTTGGAAGACATTGCCTCTATGATTATCTTACGTTTCAAAGAATATCAGCTAACTCTTCCTGATATTAAGGTTCGTACAATGAAATCCAGCTGGGGTGTATGTCATCCCGAAAAGAATTCAGTAACTTTAAATTTTGAATTGGTTCATTATCCCGTTGAGTTTGTAGAATACGTCATCTGCCATGAATTTGTACATCTTCTTGAACCAAATCATTCTGAACAATTCTACGCTATTTTAAATAAAGTTATGCCGGATTATAAACGGCGTATTGATCTGATCGAAATCTGTACCGAAAAACAGTATCTCATGTAGATACTGCTTTTTTTGTAAAGAAAAAGATTGTTTCAAAAAGAAACAACCTTCCGCTTTATAATAAATGTTTAACGCTTTCAGGACTTAACAAATAATGGATAGCTTCATCGACTGCTCTGGCAATGGTTGAATCATTTTCAACGATGAAATTACTATAGGATTCATACAAGGCCTTTCTGCGGTTATAAAGATTTTCAATCCCCTGATTCAGTACCGGACGATCTGCATTTTTACGCATTAAGTTTTCCAGAGGTCTGCGAATATAAATAATCGTTCCGTTTAATGAAAGATATTTCATATTTTCTTGGCGTAGAATAGCGCCTCCGCCACAGGATAAGATCGAGCCTGACTTACCGGAGAACTGCTTGACGATATCTGTTTCTAAGTCCCTGAAATATGCTTCGCCTTCGTTGTTAAAGATATCCGCAATGATGCGGTTATTTTTCTTTTCCAGCTCTTTATCTAAATCATAAAAGGGAAGTCCAAGTCCATCTCGAATACCGGCACCGATCATCGATTTCCCGGCGCTTGGCATTCCGATCAACACTACATTTCTTTGCGACATCGTGATATCTTCTATCAATTTCTGTGCGTCGCATTCTACCTCTTCTCCTAAAAAGAAAGAGGCAGCCTTTACAGCTTGATATACTAACATCGCAAGACCATTCGCACATGGTATCTGCTTCTCTTTGGCTAGGCGTATTAACTCTGTTTGAAGGGGATTATAAATCGCATCAAACACAAACTCTAACTGCGTAAAGTGATCTAATTCAATTGATAATTCATCCAGCTTAGGAAACATACCTACCGGCGTTGCATTGATGATAATATCGGCATCTTTATACTTTGTATATGCATCTTTGTAAGAAATGGTATCCTGGGCTTCCTTATAGTATACAACCTGTACTTCTTTGGCACCTTGATCTTT
>CACYBS010000373.1 GCA_902772725.1 Erysipelothrix rhusiopathiae | reverse complement strand
TCCTTTTCCAGCTTTATATCTTCAGATCTTCCTTTGGCAATGAAGATGCCAGAAGCAGATTCTATGGGTTTCCGATCGCTCGCTTGGGAATCTATTACCTGGTTGTTCAGTTAATTGTCAGCATTGCTGAGATTGCGCTTTCGAAATTCCTTCCGTCATGGGTGGTTATTCTTATCAATGCTCTGATTCTTGCGGTTGCGCTGATCGGATGCATTACAACAGAAACCATGCGGGACGAGATTGCAAAGCAGGATGATAAACTGAAGAATTCTGTTTCCGCCATGCGGGAGCTGCAATCTGTTTCTTCCACGCTGGTGGATCAGAGCAGTGATGCTGAATTGAAGAGCATGCTAAAAAAGCTTGCAGATGAATTCCGCTTCAGTGATCCGATTTCATCCGGTAAAACAAGTGAGTTGGAAGAAGATATGAAAAAAAGAATCGGAGATCTCCAACAGGCGATTGCGGATGGGGATACTGCCGGGGCGAAAACATTGTGTGAGAAACTGTTGGGCTGTCTGAAGGAACGGAATCGGATTTGTTCTGTGAATAAGTGAAAGTAATTGTCAGGAGGGCTAAAATGAAAAGACTTACCTGTGAATTATGTGGAAGTAATGATTTTGTCAAAGAAGATGGCCTTTTTGTTTGCCAATCATGCGGAACAAAGTATTCACCAGAAGAAGCAAAAAAGATGATGGTCGAAGGTGTTGTGGAAATCCAAGGATCAGTGTCGATATCAAATAGTGCGCAAATTGATAGCCTGATATTAATGGCAAAAAATGCATTGAATTCAAAAAACTATTCAAAAGCGGAAGAATACTGCGATCAGATTATTTCAATGGATAAAAATAATTATGATGCATGGAAAATAAAAGCAGTAGCTATCAGCGGTCAAACCACATCTCAAAAAACTCGTATATTAGAAGCAAATAGTTGCTTTTTAGAGGCAATAAAAATACTAAAGAGTAATGAAGATAATGATGCTGATAAGGAAAAAGAGGAGCTTGAAAAGAAAATTAAATCTTGTATGGAGGCAGAATTAGACTTTTGGCTTGCTAATTTTGAGTCAAATAGACCGACTGATCAAGCATATCAACGTGTTGAAAATACTTTTTGGGATTGCTATCAGAAATTATCTACGGCTTTAAATGAACTAAATCCATTATCGAGTTTTTTCTATTTATGTGATCTTCAAAATCGTTTTTGCTATAAAGCAAATCTTCGTTGCGTGTCAGCATGGAAGACTACTGTTGGGTATAATTATTTTCGCGAAGAGTTGGATAATCTTGGTGCTGGGTGGAATAGAGAATTGTTCAAATTTGAGAATATTTCTCATTCGTGGTATCGACCGAATTTGACTATTTGGAAGACTTTTATTGATGAAACAATGAACTTGATAAAACTTCTGGTTTTTTGTACTGCTCTATTTAATGATTCAACTCCTTTGAAAACAAAAACAGATATATATGATAATCTTGCGTTTTTCTACAATGTTCTACCTAAACAGGTTAGTTATGTCGCTAAAGAACAAGTTACAACAAATGCGTTTGGTGCTGTTTTAAAAAGACAAGAATATTATTCTATCGATAAAGTCCTGAGTGATCAAAATAAACGAGATTGTGAAATAAATGAAAAAAAATACAGAGAAAAGAAGCAAGAAGCAGAGCGTGGTGAAGCACTAAAAGAACAGAGAAAGAAGAAGCAGGAAGAAGAAAACAAAAAGAAGCAAGCTGAACTGCAGCTGAAGAAGGAAGAAGAAGAAAAGAAGGAACGTATTGCCAAATACTGGAGCCTTCATTCGGAGGAAAAGAAGCTTTTAGAAAGTGAGAAAGATGAATTACAGAAAAAAATTAGTGAAGTAGAAAAAGAAAAGCAAGAAGAGTTGAAAAGAATAAATGAAAAAATTGTTTTAGTTTCCGATGAAAAAGAAGAAAATAAAATTATAGAGAGAATCAAAGAATTAAATATAGAGCTTTCTTCACTTGGAATATTAAAAATAAAAGAAAAAAGAGAATTACAAGAACAGATTGCTGCGGCTAAGGAGATGTCTGCTAGAGTCCATAATCAACATGTAGAAAATAGACGTGCATTAGAGAAAGAAATGGATAATATCAGATCTGCAAAAGATGAGATAATAAGAAAAACAGAAAAAAGAATTAAGGAAATAGGATTTGAATTGCAAAAAGATCGGCATAATGATGCTGAAAATATGATACAAAACAATAAAGGATTAGTTCATGAGGATAAAATTGCGCCATTCAAACGGATTGATGGTTATGTGACATTTGGTAATTATCCACAGAGTAGTGAAGGGACGGATAATATGCCTATTGAATGGAAAGTGTTGGCGTCAAATGGAAACAATGTACTGTTGTTGAGTCGGTATGGATTGGATTCAAAACCATACAATACGAAGCGAATGAATATCACTTGGGAAACATGCTCACTTCGGACCTGGATGAACGAAGATTTCTTTTGCAAAGCTTTTAATGCAAAAGAACAATCTGCGATTTTGACGACTATGATAGATAATGGTTCAGAACAAAGCTACAGCGGATG
>CACYBS010000372.1 GCA_902772725.1 Erysipelothrix rhusiopathiae | reverse complement strand
TTTGAAGGGCATGTCAGCGAAGTTCTGGATGAAATTATTGATGGCTTTTTAGATTTTGACGATGATCCGGATACAGAACTTACCGGCTTACTCAATTAGGAGGACATATTTATGAAAGTAGTAGATATGCATTGTGATACGATACTTGGTTTGTTAAATAACGAAGAACACTACCGTGATGCTTCATTATTATCCAATGAATTCAGTGTTGACTTAGAGAAAATGAGAAAAGGAGATTATCTTCTTCAAAATTTTGCCTTATTTACACACTTGAAGAAAAGAGATATACCGGAAGCTCAGGCAATGCGCTTATATGATATGTATTGCCGCCAGATGGAAGCTTACAGCGATATTATCGCTCCGGTATATTCATATGCGGATATTGAGGCCAACCAAAAGGCAGGAAAGCTTTCTTCTCTGTTGACTCTTGAAGAGGGTGGGGTTGTCTTTGATGATCTTGCGATGCTTAGAAACTGGTATCGTATGGGAGTAAGAATGATTACGCTGACATGGAACTTTGAAAATGGAATCGGCTTTCCCAATCTATCATTAGGAACTTTCCCGGACTATCATATGGCAGCCTTAGGACAGCGTGTAGATGCCTTAAACGGCTTGACTGACTTTGGCCTGGATTATATTCAGGAAATGGAAAGATTGGGCATTATTATTGATGTATCGCATTTAAATGATGCCGGATTCTGGGATGTGATTGATTATACATCTGCTCCTTTTGTGGCAAGCCATTCCAATGCCAGAGCTGTTTGCCCGGTTGCCCGGAATATGTCAGATGAGATGATCTTAGCATTAGCTGATAGAGGCGGCGTAATGGGAATTAACTTCTGTGGGGATTTCCTGGAGCTTCATGATAAGCCAAACGGTCCAAGCCGCATTTCAGCCATGGTGGAGCAGATCAAATATATCCGTGATTTAGCCGGTATCGATGTCATTGGATTAGGTACGGATTTTGATGGCATCGATTGTGAATTGGAAATCAAAGATGCCTCCCAGATGCAGAAATTAGCGGATGCCTTAAGAGCTGAAGGATTCACTGAAGAAGAAATTGAAAAGATTTTCTATAAAAATGTACTTCGAGTATATAAAGCAGTATTGAAATAAAAAATGCCCGGCACAAAATGTGTCGGGCATGTATTTTGACTAGAGAACTAAGAATCCTACATATCCTAAGATGGACATGATTACTAAGAAGCCGATACCATACGGCATGATCTTTGATAATAACTTGGAATCCTGTCCGTTTCCATCAACGCTGGAAAGAGCAATCGCAATACTTTGCGGTGATAACATCTTTCCTGCTGCAACACCAAGTGAGTTTAGTGCTACCATCCAGTATGGATCGCTTCCAAGTGTATCGGCTGCCTGTTTCTGTACAGCACCGAATAGTACACCGGAGTTGGTTCCTGATCCTGTAACGAAAGTACCTAATGCACCCAGCCATGGAGCAAAGATTGGATAGAAGCTTCCGGTTACACCAATCGCAAAGGCAGCGATATCGGAAATCATTCCGGAGTAGCCCATGATCTTCGCACATCCAAGTACAGATAACATCGTAATGATCGTGCCTTTCATCTGTACTAAGGTTTCCTTTAAAGTAGTGATATACATTTCAGAGCTTGCTTTCTGAATAACACCGCCGATGATGGCAGATAAGAAGATCCATACACCCGGTGTATTAATCCAGGAGAAGGTAATCGTTGAAGGATTAGCTCCGCTGTAAATTGTAGTAGAAGTCGCAAACTGTGACAGGAACGAATTGATCGGAGCCACCAGCTTTGAAGTCAATAATAAGAATACGAAGATACAGATAAATGGGGAAGCAGCTTTTAATGCTTCGTTAACACTGATTTTCGTATCAGATACTTCCATCGCAAATTCCGGTGGAGTCTTTAATTTAGATCCCATCAGGATCGTTACAGCTAAGGAACATACACTTCCTACAACCGCTGCTAATTCCGCACCGACAAATTTACCGATGATCGTCATTGGAACTAAGAAGCTGAGGCCGGACATAAATGTTAAAGGAACAAGTCCCTTTAAGCCTTTAAAGCCTTTTCCTGCAGCCATTACAATTAAGAATGGGCATGCAATGACAAAGATACCTAACTGCAGTGAAGTCCAATAAGACAATGTAGTATTTTCTAAGGATACTAAGTTTGCCAGTGTTACGGTTGGAATACCGATGGAACCAAACGGAGTCGGAACACCGTTGGCAATCAAACATACCAGGCAGGAGAACAGAGGCTCAAATCCCATTCCTACAAGGATACCGGCAGGAATCGCAATGGCGGTACCGAATCCGGCCATACCTTCCATAAATCCACCAAAGCACCATGCAAGTAGCAATACGACAATTCGCTTATCGTTGGATACCGAGGAAATGAGCTGTTTGATGATGTCCATTCCACCGGTCTTAACGGTTAAATTGTAAGTGAATACGGCTGCGATAATAACAAGAATAATAGGCCATAATGCCATCAGGAATCCTTCTAAAGCAGCTGTAGCGGTTTCCATGACCGGCAGATGCCAATAAAAGATTGCGAGAATAGCGGAGATGACAAGTGACCCAAAAGCTGCCTTAAAAGTAGGCATTTTCAGCACGATCAAGCCAAATATGAGCCATAGAATAGGGGCTAGACCGAGCAAGAAATTCAGGAAGTTCATAAATTATCTCTCTCTTTCTGTTACTCTGATTGAATTATACCAAATATATAGATGGATGGGACAAAAAAAGGATGGAAATCCATCCTTATATATTAAGAGAGTCTACTCACGGCATGCATCCAGATCTTCTGTGCTTAAGCCGATCATTTGATTCAAACGGAAAGATCCATCTATACAGGTGCAGCGGCCGACATAGCCATTTGGCATAGGAGATAATCCTTTTTTAATACGTAATCCCAGCAGCTTTTCTTTAGAGATATCAAAGAGCATAGACAACATCCAGATAAAGGCACCGCCATGCGATACGATCAATACGGTATCCCCATCTTCACATTCATCAAAAATCTTTGCGTAAGTCTCTTTGATACGCTTTTCAAAGGATGCATAATCATCTCCACCGACATCTTTCCAGTTAAATGTTTTACGTCTGTGATCAAATTCTTCTTTGTGGGCTTCGTTATCCGCTCCCTCGTAGATTCCAAAATTAATTTCCTTTAGACCTTTCATTTCGCATCGGGGAATGTCTCTTCCTTCCAGGATAATATCCGCAGTATCACGGCATCTTTCGCTGGTGGATGTAAAAGCGTAATCTAAGGAAACCTCTTTTAAGATGTCTTTTGCCGTGTAAGCATCCCGGATTCCTTTTTCTGTAAGTGGGGAATCACACCATCCCTGCATCTTGTTTTGTGTGTTGAACAGCGTTTCACCATGTCTTACTAAATAAAAAGTAACTTTTTTCATATTATCATTCCTTTTCTCCGCTTGAATTATACCAAATTTGAGGCCGGACAGGCCTTAGAAAAACGATTCTGTCCCAAATTGGGCAGATTTTTCGTTTTTAGCCCAAAAATCGATTTATTTTAAAAAAATATTCCATTTTAGTGCCCATTGATGTATTATAGGGGTACAAAGTAGCGGAAAGTGTCAGAAAGTGGGGGTGATGACACGTGTTCATGGGCGAATATGCGCATAATA
>CACYBS010000371.1 GCA_902772725.1 Erysipelothrix rhusiopathiae | reverse complement strand
TACTATCTGAGTTATTCGTGATTCAATACAAATGTAGCGCCGTATACGAGACCCGTACGTACGGTGCAATGGGAGGGGTGAAAATTAATATTTTCCCTCTACCCTATTTATATCAAATCGGTATAGTCAATTATGCTTTATAACTAATAGAAAAGTAGTTAAGATATATTTATAATTAGTATAAGAATATTTAAAACGAAAGGAGCACAAAATGAGTTTTCCAAAAGGATTTTTATGGGGCGGTGCTGTTGCGGCCAACCAATGTGAAGGCGCTTATTTAGAAGATGGCAAGAAATTATCCGTTCCGGATATGTTGTTGGGAGGCGATGTAAATACACCGCGTACTTTCTTGCCGCAGATTGATGATACTGCATTCTATCCAAGTCATGAGGCCGTTGATTTCTATCATCACTATAAAGAGGATATCGCCTTATTTGCTGAAATGGGATGGAACGTATTCCGTTTATCCATCAACTGGGGAAGAATTTACCCGGATGGTGATGAAGATGAACCAAATGAAAAAGGTTTAGCTTTCTATGATTCTGTATTTGATGAATGTAAGAAGTATGGAATGGAACCGTTAGTAACTTTATGTCATTATGAAATTCCATGGAATATCGTAGTAACTTACGGTGGATTCTCTAACCGTAAAGTTGTTGATTTATATTTGAAGTATGTAACTACCGTATTTGAAAGATATAAGAATAAAGTTAAATACTGGCTGACTTTCAATGAAATTAATATTCCGTGCATGATGCCTAGCGGATTGGCTAATCTATATAGTTTAGGAATTATGGAAGAAGAAGATATTTACTCTACAGACCGTATTCCTCTTACTAAATTAAAAATGAATATTCAAAGAACGTATGAAGGTTTGCATAATCAATTTGTAGCCAGTGCATTAGCTGTTATCAAGGGACATGAAATCAATCCGGATTTCATGATTGGAAACATGATCTGCCATAAGACAGTTTATCCTTATTCTCCGAATCCGGAAGATGTTCTGTTAGCGCAGAAAGAAGATAATGCGATGAACAACTTATGCGGTGATGTTCAGGTTCGCGGTGAATATCCACATTGGACGGAAAGCTTATTGAAGTCAAAGGGTGTTGATCCTTACTTCATTACTGAAGAAGATAAAGAAATCCTGAAAAAGGGTAAAGTAGATATGTATACTTTCTCTTATTATCAGACAACCTGTGTAACTCAGGATCCAAATGTTGAAAGAGTTGCCGGTAATATGTCTGTTGGTGCTAAAAACCCATTCTTAAAGGCTTCGGACTGGGGCTGGCAGATTGACCCGACAGGTTTACAGTATACATTAAATCATTTAGCTGACCGTTACCCTGGTACTCCGTTAATGGTTGTTGAAAATGGTATCGGTGCTTATGATAAGGTAGAAGCAGATGGTTCGATCCATGATCCATATCGTATTGAATACTTCAAAGCCCATATCAAGGCAATGAAAAAGGCATGTGAGGAAGGTGTACCTCTAATTGGTTACACTACATGGGGTCCAATTGATTTAGTATCTGCAGGAACAGGACAATACGCTAAGCGTTATGGATTCATCTATGTTGACCGTCATGATGATGGAACGGGTGATTTCTCACGTTCTAAGAAAGATTCCTTCTATTGGTATAAGAAGGTTTGTGAATCTAACGGTGAAGATTTAGATTAATATGAAAAAACATAGGTTTCGGCCTATGTTTTTATTTGAAATCATATTGTTTATTGAAATAGCCCAAAAGAAACTGTTGGGCTAAAGAGTTGGGTCTAATATTCTTTTTGGCATCTTCAATGGAAAACCATGTATATTTATCAATCTCAAAATTTTCATGAACTTCTTCACTGGAGACAACACAGCTGAAATTCAACATCAGTGTTTCGGAAGGCTTAAAGAAGTGAGATCGGTTAAACCAGGCTTTTGTGACGGTCAGTCCTAACTCTTCCTTGATTTCCCGTTTTACGGCATCTTCGGCATCCTCGCCTTTATTGATGTAGCCGGCAGGAAGGATATAGGTATCTCTTCCGTACTGCTGGATTAACAGGACCTTATCCATAGTTGGGTTAAAGCATACCATGGATACGGCTGCATTGAAGATGGGGAAACGGTAATCTTTACAGGTTTTGCAGTAAGGAATCAAACCTTCGTTTTCTAATTCCTGGAGTTGTAGTTTTGTGCCGCAATGCGGACAGTAGTTTAAATCATACATATTATCACCGGGAATATTATATCCTATATGTGCAGGAAAACCTATGTCTTATGCTCAAACAAAATGTGTTACTATAAGGATGTATGAAAAAACTATGTGTATTATTTCCGGGTATCGGATATCAATTTGACAGATCTTTATTATATTATCCTGCCAAAATGGCAGAGGGGTACGGGTATGAGATACAAAGAGTGAATTATTCGGGCTTTCCGTCAAATCTCAGGGGAGATGAGCAAAGAATAAGTGATGCCTCTGTATTTGCCTTTGAACAGGCAAAATATGAGCTGGATGGTATTGACTGGAATGCGTTTGATCAGATTCTTTTTATCTCCAAAAGCATTGGTACCATTGTGGCTGCCATGGCTGAACAATATTACGATTTAAAGGTAAGACATGTTTTGTATACCCCTTTTAAGGATACTTTTGCGTTTAAAGTAAAAGATGGCATTGCCTTTCATGGAACGGCAGATCCATGGGTAGAAGATGATGAAGGTCTTATTAAAAGTTCAACTGTTCCTATGAACATCATCGAAGGTGTGAATCATTCTTTAGAAGGGAAACAAGTATTAGATAATATTGATATATTAAAGGATGTTTTAAAGAAGACAGATGAATATATTCGGGGGTGATATTTCATGAAAATAGCAGTATATTGCGGTTCTAATTTAGGAAGTAATCCGGTATATAAACAGGCAGCTTTAGAGTTAGGTACATGGATGGCAAAGAACGGTCATGTCCTTGTATACGGTGGCGGTAGAAGGGGATTGATGGGTGTTGTCTCCAATGCGGTTATCGATGCCGGAGGGGATGCCATCGGTGTGATTCCGCATTTTCTTGCGACTACAGAAAAACAGAATTTCCGCCTGGATCAAATTGAATACGTGGATACGATGCCGGAAAGAAAGACTCGTATGATTGAATTATCCGATGTCTTTATTGCCTTGCCGGGTGGTCCGGGAACATTAGAAGAGATCTCTGAAATTATCTCTTTAAATCGTTTAGAGAGAAATTTAAATCCCTGCATCGTTTATAATGTCGATCATTTCTATGATGAG
>CACYBS010000370.1 GCA_902772725.1 Erysipelothrix rhusiopathiae | reverse complement strand
CATTTGATTTAGCTCTAAGATGTCTCTGACATCTTTCTTACTTTTTTATGATCTTACTTAAGATCCGAAATTGACGTTTCGCTTTTTTTTGTTTTTTACTTGTCTTGTTCAGTTTTCAAAGATCGTGCGCCGTGCGCCTTCCGGCGAGCGCTCATTTATATTACCAACTTACTCCCCCTAAGTCAATACCTTTTTTCTATAAAATTTAAGATTTTTTATGATACAGTATACATATCGGAAATGAGGAATATTCATAATGAGTACTATGAAAATATTTAAATGGATCGGAACCCTGTTTATGGGTATCGGTATCGTGGTTACTTCCGGTATGATACTGGGTGGTATCTTTTCAAAAGAATACTCTATTCTTTTGTTTGCTTTGATATGGGGATCTATTTTTACCGGAATCGGTGCCCTGTTTCGATATATCGGCTCTGTGCAGGAAAAAAGAGCGAACCGCATACTTGAAAACGGTACTTCCTATACCGGTCTTATTTATCGATACGATAAAGATCCATCCATCATTATCAACGGCAGCTATCCCATCTCTGTAGTAGTTCGCTACATGGCAGATGGAAAAGTTCAGGAAGCTATCATTCCTACCATGGAAACTTCGGGACAGAATTATCCGTTAGGACACGCCTGCACCATTAAGCTCTATGATGGAAAGGCAGCCATTGTTCCCGGCTCCATTGAATTGAAACAGCTTCCCGACCAGGACCTATTAACGGAATCATCTATTTTAGAGATTCAATCCAATCCCCGTATACGCATCACCTGCCCTTATTGCGGGGCCGCAGTGAATGTGCCTCTGGGTGGCTCTGCCAAATGCGAATATTGCGATTCCCTGATTCGCATCGATGAAAAAGGAAATGTGTTATAAAAAGAAGAATGCGTTCGCATTCTTCCTTTTTTTTTGTTTGTGATTATCTTTGATGTTCCTATTTTCACCGAACACATAATCTCAAACTTTATGTCAAGGATAGATAACCCCTTTTGGTAATTCTATTATATCCAAAAAAGATTCATCTTTAAAAATCTGGACTTTTCAGTCATATTTTTGGACAAAATCGTCTTTTATGATAGTCTTATGAATATGAACAGATTATTAATTGAACAGGCCAAAGAAATCCATGATCCCACTTTACCGGCAATCTCCAACATTTCCAATCTTCTGGCCATCCTCTATCACGAACTTCACAACATCAATTGGGCAGGATTGTATTACTATGACAATAAGTCCAACCAATGTCTTTTAGGACCGTTTCAGGGAAAGGTGGCATGCACCCGTATCCCTCTAGGAAAAGGCGTAGTTGGTACGTGTGCTCTTAAAAGAGAAACGATTGTTGTCAATAATGTCCATGAATTTCCGGGCCATATCGCATGTGACAGTGCATCCAAATCGGAAATTGTGGTTCCTTTGATCAAAGATGACCATCTTTATGCGATATTAGATATCGATTCCGATATCTATAACCGCTTTGACAATGATGATGTTGATACCATTTCTCACATTGCCGAATTATTAATCGAACCGGTCTCCTCTAAAGATATTTTATAGATCTCTGCCTCAGAAACTTTCCTGCAGTCTAACATTTTTAACAGCTGCCTTTTTACAGAAACATTCGTTTCGGTAAAAAGAAAGGATTTCATCTGATGGGTATTGCCTTTACGAACGATTGCTCTTTGAACAATCGTTCTTTCTTTTTCCAATGTTTTAGCCAAAGGCTCCAACATCACTGAACTTTGCGGACGGTCCCCGATGATCAAATTCACTGCATTCTCATTCATCAACGGCTTTAATACATTTCGAAAGGAAAGCGGATAGTCCATACTCTGTTTTAAAACAGAAGAAGGATACGTTCCCCAATAGGCAAAGCTGTAAATTGGATGAGAGCTTCTTTTAACCGAGGACATCTTTAAAAAGACATCTGCCACCGGGTTATCACACGGTGTTTTCTTTTTATCATAACCCATGGTTTCACGACGGACATCATCCCATCTTTCATAAGGAACCGAATTCAGACATGCCGGATCTAACATGGATGTGGTATATGTCGGCATAAATACACAGCCTCCGCTGGTAACATGCGCCATCAAGGCTTCAATCACGGTTTCAGCTCCGCCTGCGATATAATCAAAGTTCGACATATTTAACTGCAGACAGACAGAAGAACCCTGTTTTATATTCAATTGTTGAAAAAGATTCAAAAAATCACTTTTTGTATAAACGATATCAGTATTCATCTCTTTAACCTCTTTCATAATTCTACCATAACATGATATATTTTTCTTAAATAAACAGGAGGACTCCCTATGTATAAATTAATCGCAAGCGATCTTGATGAAACTTTGCTTCAAACCAACAAGCATACCGGTCCATACACCATTTCCCGTATTAAGGAAGCCGTTGACAAAGGTTTACGCTTTGTGTGCGCTACCGGAAGAAATCACGTATCCATTCGCCCTACGCTTGATGAACTCGATCTTTATAATAAAAAAGACACCTACACCATTTCATTGAACGGTGCCGTGGTAACCGAAAACTACCAGAGCCGTATTTTATATACCGAACCGATGGATTGGGAAATCGTCAATCACCTGTACAAATTCGGTAAACAATACGACGTCTGCATCCATGTCTATTCCGTAGACAAAGTATATGCCTGGAATGTCAATGAAAACGAACGAGATTTCTGCGAAGGAAGAATGGAACTCATCGAATTTGATACCGATGATTTAGAATTCCTAAAAGAAGAAACCCTGATTAAAATCCTCTTCCAGAATTTGGACTTTGACTATTTAAAATCCATTGAACATGATCTGGATGATGAAACAAAAGCCCTCTGCGATATTTCCTATTCCTCAAATCGATACATCGAATTCAACAAAGCCGGTGTCAACAAAGGAAAAGGTATCCGCTTCTTATCCGAATACCTCAATATTCCGATCGAGCAAACCATGGCAATCGGTGATAACTATAACGATCTGCCGATGTTAATTGAAGCAGGACTAGGCATCGGTGTTAAAAACACCAATCCAAGAATGGTCGATGAAGTAGATCTCATTGTTCCATGGACCAACGATGAAGATGCGGTAGGACATATCATCGATGAATATTTCTTAAACGAAAAATAAGTGCAGAATTTCTGCACTTTTATTGTGGGCTCAGGACATTTGCCAGAGAGGTATCCTGAACATAGGTATTGTAGTTATATAGGAACAACACTTCGTTGATTCCATTGGAGGTCATGACATCGTTGATATTGCCGGTATAATAACGCGGGTCAATAATTGTGATAGTCTGGTAATACGGGATCAAATATTGAATAAACGCATTGGCATATGAATCCTTGATCACAAGAAGATTTCTGGTGCTCGCCACATCCGTTTCAATGGAGATAAGTCCCGTATTCCCTGAGAAAAATACTGTATACGGATCATTGGAATTGAGTCCTTCCTCCGAATAAATCGAAGCTGTCTTCTTATCAAATCCCGTCACAATATAATCCGGGCAGTCCTTCGGTACAATAATTTCTATCGAATCGTAAAGACCAATGCTTCCGGTGCGGTTGGCAAGGGTTCCCTTAAAATCGTTATGGACCGTATATCGATAGTAATGATCCATGCCCGGTGCCTCAATTCCCGCATTGACCGCATAAACCTGAAAGGCATAATAAGCTCCTAAACTGGTCCAGTGATGGTCGGTCTTATAATACAAATACTCTGAGGCGTGTTCACTTAAAACAGAACGGACATCGATTCGCTGTAAATTGACCGTTAACGAATTATAGAAGGCATCCATAGTTTCAAATTGAGATGCCGGATAGGCTGCCATCGGCAATCGGTCTGTCTGCACAGATACCGCATTTGGCACCAGCATAAAGCTTTTCAATACCCCTTCCGGATAGGCATCCGCAAACGCATTGATCGCAGCTAAATTCTTATCAAAATTCTCCTGATTGATCGCTGCCGTAT
>CACYBS010000369.1 GCA_902772725.1 Erysipelothrix rhusiopathiae | reverse complement strand
CGCCTTTGTATCCATCGAATTGGTCACAAACACCAATTCCTGGATTGATGATACCACATCGACAGCCTTAACGACAACCCCTTTCGGTGTCAAAAAATGCTGGTGGGTAAAGTCAACAAGCCCGGTAATTCCACACTCAACCAGACGGTCTACCGTCTCCTGAATATGCTGGGATATCGCAACAATCGCAATATGACAGCCTTTAGGAATTCTGGCTTCCAGTTCTGTCATCGGATACACCTGAATACCAAACTGCTCCCCGCATTTTGCCGGATCAGCATCAAAGGCACAGGCAATTTCGCCGACAACATGATCCCATTTATTATAATTCATTAAGGCTCTTCCCAGGTTACCGGCACCGACAAGAATAATTTTCTCATCAAAATCAACACCGAGCTGCTTATTGAAAATCTCAATGAGCTTTTCTACATCATATCCATATCCCTGTTTTCCCAAATTGCCCAGAAAAGAAAAATCACGACGAATTGTAGTCGATTCAATATCTACGTAAACGGACAGTTCCTTGGACATGATACGCGTCACACCATTATTTTGAAGCTTGCGCAGAGCTTTTAAATATACCGGATATCGCTGTAAAGTAGCCTTAGGTACCTTTTTTGTACTCATGCCATCTCCTCCATCTTCTTAATACATTTTATCATGGTTACCTAATTTGTGAAACCGTTAACATGATAAAAAAAAGACCTCTTTAAGAGATCTACCTTTGCACCATGGTATGTAAAGACATGTCCAATACATTGAGTATCTTATCGGCCCTTCTGCCACAGGATTGAATCTGCGCTTCTTCTATGTAGTCCATACCCTCTGTGGTTAAATAAAAGAATCCGATAACACCTAAAGCGATTGCCAGAATCCAGCCAACGATAAACGGAAAGCGAAGTAACAGCACTAAAAACATCATCAAAAGAATCGATAGTACGACGCTGATCAATAAGATTCGTTTGATAAATGTCTCTCTCAATTTTTTAAGATAACGTGGTTTCCCCCGCAGGAAATTCCTTGTATCCTCATCAAGCCGGGAATGAAATTCCAGGCGTTCCATAGTGGATTGAGAAACCGGATGTTTTTTTAGATAAGCCAGCTTCTGGATGCGCATTACACAGAATTTACAGGCTGTCTTTTGATTGGTTCTGCGATATTTTTCATAAAACAGCTCCAAGAGCATAATATAATCGTTATCGGAAACATTACCGGAAACCATCGCTTCGGCAATTTCATTTAAACGGGATGATGCCCGTTTCGAAAAGGCAAGATCTGTTTTCATGACATCGCGATTTAACTGGCTGAGAACGCCGAAATAATAGTTAGCCATTCAAAACAAACCTCCCTTCTATTCTTTTCATTACATTGGATGACAACAAGGCCACCAGCATGCCGCTGAAAATGGATAAACCGACAAGCAGCGGTGCATACAGCTGCATAAAATACTGTTGATAAATCCAGGTAATTGCCCCAACCTGTCCCACCGAATGGGCAGCAGCCCCTGCCACCGATATGCCGTATATTGAAAATAAGCCTGTCTTTTTCGCAAGGCACATCATAAGTCCGGCACAGATAAAACCGGCAAGGGATACCCAGAAAGATATGGAAAACAAAGTTCCTGTTAGTAAAGCAGCCAGCACGATTCGTAATGAATTGACGATCCACATAGCCCTTTGCCCATACATCATCAATACCGTTAAAGTAATAATATTGGCAAAGCCAATCTTAAATCCCGGCACCAGAAATGTCGTAGGTAAAAAGCTTTCTAATATCTGTAATACAATTCCCAAAGCAATAAAGATCGCAAAAAGAACACTTTTTTTCGTTGTCATTGAATCATCGTATCCTGTTCATCTTTTCCTTCAATTCTTACTACCGTTTCATTAGGAAGACAGACGATCGGCTCAGAACTGGTGGATACAAATCCCTGTTTAGAACAATAATGATGCGGGCTGTTTTCCTGTGTGACCCGGATCTTATGGTCTTTTACTTCGATATGGACTTCACCTAATGTCCCCTCTACGACATATTTGTCATCATGGGACAGATCGATTTGAAGTACTTTCTGCTCCTTGACATAAACCGATGCCACATCCGATGCGGGACGTCCCTTCCAAATGGGAACGAAAAGAAAAACGGCGGTAACCATTAAAAATACGATCAGAATTTTATCTGCTTTGGTCATATAAAGAATTATACACAAAAATAATAATTAACCAACAATGATTTTAACCGGCTTCTGTGTAGTATTTCCAAAGCGGTCACTGATATTTAAGATGCAGTCGTACTCGCCCCGATTGTTGTAGTCAAGACCGGTAATTTCATAAGAAACACCGGACAAATCCGTAGCCGGAAAATACTCGCTCCATGGAATCTGTTCGCCCGGGGCAATGGTCAATTCGGAAATGGATGATAAGACAACCGGCGACTTGGTATCCTTAATCTTAATCTTAAAAGGAATATCATTGTTACCGGAAACAATTTTAAAATCATATTCACCTACAACGATATAATCCATATTTTTCGTGATAAATCGGTTGTCTTTTTTTACAATTCCCACCGATAAGGCAACAACCTTCATTTTCGATAAATCATAATTATCAGGATTTTTTATATATAAAGATGGATTGGCATATACATCCTGTCCGAGTTCAATCGTAAAGGTCTGTTTTTGAAGCCGGATGGATGCACATCCGCTTACCATTAAAATTAAACATATGAAAGCTAATAAGCGTTTTTTCATACCTTTTCCTCCATAAATGGTTCAGCCAGTTCCTTGATTTTATTCAAACGATGCTTCATGCCCGATTTTGTGATAACTTCACCATATTCTTTATAACATTCATCGCATAATTCATTCATGTTTGCCATAGGAAACTTTTTACGCATCTCCATGACGTGCCGAATCTTATCCGTAAGTCGAATTTGACTTTCGTTTTCTTCGATGATTCGTATGTATTCCAACTGTCTGGCTGCCGCCTTCTGCGTTTTGACTTCGTTGGCCAGTTCGCAATTATCCAGTCTTGTGATCTGATTGAAAAAATCTCTCTGGATACGGTTATCCTCAAATTCAAAGAGAGCCTGGGATGCGTTGCATAACCTTAGAAAATCCGCAATCTTATCCCCTGCTTTTAAATATACAATATAATTGTTCTTCCGCTTCACAATCTTTGCCGGCAGATAGTAGCGTACCATCAGCTTTTGAATAGCTTTGGCAAGATTTTCTTCCACACAGGAGATCTCCAAATGATAATTGGCGGTCTTAGGATCGTTGACCGAACCCCCGGCTAAAAAACATCCCTGCAGATACGCCCTGGCATTTTTGTCCGAGCGGATCCACTTTCTGGACGGAGAATAATGCAGACCGGTATCGGTTAATATTTCCAAATCCTCTAAGATTTCCGTACATCTTTCATGAATCTGAATGCGGTAAACATTATTTTTCTTTAATTTCATTTTTTTGATGACCGAAAGCTGCGGATCCACACCGTATGTCTTTTTTAACAATTTATAAATATGTTTTGCGATGGCTGCATTCTCACTCTGGTAGGAAATATGCATTCCCTGAAATGTCATATGCAGGGATGCGCGCATTTGAAAAAGGGCACAAAGCTGTGCCTTTGATGTATACGTATCCAGCGATTCCTGACATATTTGCGTTTTTACATCACCAGTAAACGACACAAGCTGCCCTCCTTAAATCTTACTGAGAATTTCCTCTACAGTTATTTTTACGGCATCCGGGTCATGACGTACCCTGCCGTTTTGATCAAAATATATTAATGAGCGTTTCCATACTTCATAAGGATGGCTATCCTCGGAAAGCTTAATCGGAACAGAGCCCATTTTCGCATAGCGCTCTAAAATACTTTTAGGAATATAAGACTCATTCACCACAACCATATCTACCGCATTGTCAAAAGAATGTTTTTCAATCGCACGGACATGGTCTTCCACGCTGTATCCATCGGTTTCACCCGGTTGAGACATCGCGTTGCAGAAATAAATATGCGGACAATCATTCTCTTTAATTGCCTGTGAGATCTCTTTAATAATCAAATTCGGCATGATGGATGTATATAGAGATCCAATTCCATACAGAATTAAATCCGCTTTTTTAATCGCATCAACGGCCGGTTGATAAGGTGTTACATTCTGCTGGTAAAAAACATAATCAATGGAGTTATTCACTTCCGGAATATTGGATTCCCCGCGAACTAACGTACCATCTTCCATCATCGCATACAGCGTAACAACATCTAAGGTACTGGGAACAATTTTACCATCTACCTTTAATACGCGTGATATGGCCTGAATGGCACCGATAAATGAGCCTGTGGTATTCATTAATGCCAGAAAGATCAAATTTCCTAAATTGTGACCGCCGATATCTTCACTGCCTTCAAAGCGGTAATTCATTAAATCGGAAAAAAGATGATCATCATCATCCTGAGCCATGGCACAAAGGACATGTCGAATATCTCCAACAGCAGGAATATTGTAAATATCACGGATACGACCGGTACTTCCTCCATCGTCAGCTACCGTAACCACGGCAGTGATATTGACATCTTTTAACTTTTTCATTCCTGACAACATGCTGGAAAGGCCGGTACCTCCCCCGATTACTACAACGTTTTTCATACTTCATCCACCCCTATATCTCGATGTGATTTGAAACAGCGATACGTTGACTTGTATAAATCATACAGCCAGTTACAAATAGAAACAGAGCGATGCTGACCACCGGTACATCCGACGGCAACGATAGTATGCGATTTATTCTGTGAATCATAGGATTTAAAGACAAAATCCAGATAATTACGTAAGCGGACAATAAAATCCTGCGTTTCCGGTTTTTCCATCACATAGTTATATACTTCCGGATTATTTCCTGTTTTATCCCGTAGTGTCGGATCATAGAAAGGGTTTGGCAGAAAGCGCACGTCAATGACAATATCCGCATCCATAGGAACCCCGTGTTTGAATCCAAAAGACTGGAAAGTAATCGTGAATTCACTCTTTTCCTGTGTTTTAAAGCGATTGCGGATTCGCTTTGCCAGCTGATCGTTAGACAACATCGTTGTATCAATATGAATGGTATTATCGGAATTCTCGCTGATATTGTTGAAAAGATCGCGTTCGACCTCAATGGCTTCTTCCAGCGTTGTCGCATGCCCGTTCACAATCATCGGATGATGACGGCGGGTAAAACGATATCTCAACAAGAGCTGTTCATCCGAACAATCCAGAAAGACAATCTGCAGACTGAAGCGGGTGCTGGAGAAGAAATTGATAAATTGTGTATAATCAATCGCACTAACCGATAAAGCCACATATTGATAGCTGGATTCTCTTTCCAGCAGTTCCTCTAATTCCGGCAAAAGCTTGCTGGGAAAATTATCAATGCAGTAATAGCCTAAATCCTCCAGTGCATTCATTGCGCTTGATTTTCCGGCTCCGGACATACCTGTCACAATTACGATGTGCTGATTCATAGCAGTCCACTTCCTTTCATATTAGACCGAAACGGCTTTTTTTATAAAAAAAATCATAACAGTACTTTAGAATTGATTATATCATTGCCAAAACAATTGCACAAGAAAGGCAAACTGAGTAGAATAAACAAAGAGGTGAGTTCATGAATCCAGTTCTTTTTTTAGACATAGATGGTGTTTTACAGTCGCATCATGTACCAGATTATGAATTTGATTTTGATCTCAATAATAAGCTGGCAAGAGACCTAAAAAACGACACAATAAAAAGTTTAAACATATATTTTACCAATCAAATCTGCTTTGGATTTGATCAGGACAGCTGTCAATATATGAGAGATCTGGTTGAGGAGTTTGATGCGCGAATCGTTCTTACCAGTTCCTGGAGGCTGTATTATACACGTGAAGAAATTGAAGCCATGTTTGAGATTCTGGGAATGAAGGGAGCTTATCTGGGCAACACAAAAATCGGTGCCAGCCGCTCAGAGGTGATCAAGCAGTTTGTTCGTGAGCATAATATCGACAAATATCTGATCATTGATGATTTCAATCTCTCCAAAGCTTTTGGTTCCCACTTTATAAGAACGTATGATCATTTTGATCAAAATAACTACAATCAGGCCCGCTTCCTGTTGAAACTGGCATGACAAATCGAAAACTATTTTGGACGGTGGCTGCTTTATCCATCACACTTTTAATATTTATGTTCTCTCAGGACAGTGCTCCGGACTCCAGTGAAAAAAGCGGATTTATCCTTATGATCCTGGAATATTTCCATATTCATCTGAGTCAGCACTTTATCCGTAAGGCTGCTCATTTTACAATTTATACGCTTTTATCGATCAGCTATATTCAAATGTTCAAGGCATATGGTTTTAAACATTATGCGATAATCGGAATCGTCCTGGCAATCCTGTGGGCTTCTCTTGATGAATATCATCAAACCTTTGTGGATGGAAGATCCGGTGAAATTCGTGATATTGTATTAGACTCCACAGGGATCCTGTTTGGATATCTCATCACAAAACTCATAAAAAAAATAAGACCTGACTTTTAAAAGTCAGGATTTTTTTATTGATTTACATCTTCGGCAATTGCCTTGGCAAGCTCTTTGATCTGGATGTTAGAAACATCATCCAAAGCGCTGGTAATTTTTACCTCTTTATCAAGGACGGTCCAATTCTTTAAAGAAGTTGTCAGGAATTCTCGCATTGCCTTACCGGCAGCCGGTGCCCATGTACCGTTATATACGATAGCACCGGTACGCTTATTTAAATTGAGCATCTTTAAATGCATCATGAAATCAAGCATAACCGGATAAATCTCCAGATTATAAGTTACGGAGGCAAATACGATATGAGAATATTTAAAAGCTTCCGAAACTAAATAGGAAACATGAGTCTTTGACACATCGTATACAGCAACCTTTTTAACACCATTTGCAGTTAACTTGGAGGCAAGAATCTGGGCAGCCTGCTCAGTATTTCCATACATCGATGCATAGACAATCAATACACCCTTTTCTTCCGGAGTGTAAGATGCCCACATCTGATATTTAGAAATAAAGTATTCTAAGTTGCTTCTCCAAACCGGTCCATGTAACGGGGCAATGATCTTGATATCAAGCGAGGCAGCTTTCTTTAATAAATTCAATACCTGAGGACCGTATTTCCCGACGATATTGGTGTAATATCTTCTGGCATCCTCCAGCCAATCCTTATCAAAATCAACTTCATCATTGAATAGAACGCCATCTAATGCACCAAAGCTGCCAAAGGCATCCGCAGAAAATAGAATTCCTTCTGTTTCATCATAAGTAACCATAACTTCCGGCCAGTGAACCATAGGCGCCATCACAAAGCTTACGGTGTGTCTGCCAAAACACATCGTATCTTTTTCTTTGACGGCAATGGTTTTACCCTCTACATGGAAGCCAAACTGCTTCATCATTTGAATAGCCTTCGCACTTGCGATAATTTGAGCTTCCGGCCAGCGAATCAGCAGTTCTTCCAAAGATGCACCATGATCCGGTTCCATATGATTCACTACGATATAGTTTAGCGGATCGCCATCTAAAATCGCCTCTACATTTTCGATAAAGGTTCTGCATACAGACCAATCCACTGCATCAAATATTACATTTTTTTCATCCTTGAGCAGGTAGGAGTTATATGATACCCCTCTTGGAATAGGATGGATATTTTCAAATAAGGCAAGCCGGCGATCACTTGCCCCCACCCAGTAAATATCATTTGAAATCTTTCTATAATTTGACATATTATTCCTCCGCTATTTATTTTAACATCATTTACTTATTTTTTTCATAAACCGCTCAATATCAACAATAAATCTTTCATGCGTCCCCTTTGAAACACAGACTGAATCTTCATAGGCGGCTACTTCAAATCTAAGTCTTCTTCCCTCATGTTCAATCAATTTTGCCTCCACACGGATAAGAGCACCTAATGGTGATGCCTTATCATGCGAGATATTCAACAAAGTGCCTACACTTGTCTGCCCTGCCTCATATTCAACACATGCCAGGGCTGCTTCTTCCATCCATGAGGCAACCACCGGTGTGGCAAGAACATCCAGACTCCCGCTCCCTACATGCGCTGCTAAATCATTCCCTGTAACAGTTTTAGTTAATGTATACGTCTTTTCCATCATCTTTACCCCCTGCTCATTTGTGTTATAATACCTTCATGTATTCGAATAATGAAAATGATAACACAAAATTAAACCGAAAAGCTGCATTCCGTGTAAAAGGAAGATTTTTTGTGAGCCTTTTGATTCTGGCACTTATTTTTGCGGCGGAATATTTTCTGTTCCATCAAAACTATTATCCAATCCCGCAAACAGTTTTAAATCAATATCTGTTACCGGCCCACATCGGTGAATGGTGTCTCATCTTCTTTTTTATCCTTCTTTTAGCGACAGGAAAGAAGTGGACACGTATTCTGTATTGGCTTTTTATTCTTTTAGACTTTTTATTGTTGTATTTTCCTATACTCTATTTTTTAAATGATCCTGCCAATGCCTTAAGCTATGTGTGCATCATCATTTTAACAATCATCAAAGACTTAGAATTGATCCGCCTGGGTATATATATCTTTAAAGGAGAATGGCCGGATATCTTCTACGATCCTCTGGATGAAGGATATGAAGATGAATATTATGATGAAGAGGACCAATACGAGGAGTATGTCGAACCGGAACCAGAGCCGGTGAAAAAGAAGAAAAAGCGCAAAAGAAAAGCAGAACCGGAAGAGGAGGAAATCTTTGCCCCTATTAAGGCAGCCGATTATCGCAGAGAACCTGTCAAACCAATGATTTATATTGAAGAAGAACAGGAGGAATTACCTCCTGTATCTAAGTCAAAAATATCTTTACGACTCGGTCTTTGCGCATATGGCTCTTTAATTCTCTTTCCTATCTTAGTTCAGCTTTTCAGTAAATTCTTTATGTCCATGGATATGAAGACCATATTTGCGGTTGGTGATATCTTTATTTTGACGATGTGCTCAGCAGTCATCTGGACCATTCCGGTATTCTTTCTTTTCTATGAACATCGATATGCCAACCGGGTCATAGTCCTATGCATCGTGGCGGAAATATGCGTTCTTTTAGCTTATGCGCCAAAGTTTATTGGATATATCACATCCGGAAGATATGCATGGCCCGTATTTTTATTGTTTATCGGGTTAAATATAGTCCGCTATGGATTAATCGGCTATGCGATTGCCCCTATCTTTACCGATTCCGAATAGAAAGCCAGATGGCTTTCTTTTTTAATCGGCTAACGAACCCATCGGATCCCATGGTTTTAGTACAACCGGTTCCGTATCAAACTGCTTAACAACTGCTTTATCTAGATATTTTTTATCCACTACAACCTGATATACAAATTCATCAAACCAGCCATCACCGGCAGTAAAATAGCCATCTCTTCCGCTATCCTTGCCCCAGCTGTTTTCAATGCGCCAGCGATCCGGCATT
>CACYBS010000368.1 GCA_902772725.1 Erysipelothrix rhusiopathiae | reverse complement strand
ATTCAAAACATGGATATTGTCGATAAAGTAGATTTGGTGGCAGTAGAATGATGAAGTCAATATTAGCTTATATATGGGGATGGCTGTTTATTATTGTAGCCGTTGTCTTTTCCGTTCATACAACGGCATTAGATCCATCTTTTTATACAACGCGTTATGAAAAGATGAACTTAGCTGAAGAACTTCATATCTCTTCCGAAGATTTGAACTCGGGAATTACTTTATTACTGGACTATCTGGAAGGGAAGGAAGAGTCCCTGGAAAAAGAAGTAGTGATCAACGGTAAAAAACAGCTGTTATTTAATGAAAGAGAAATCAGCCATATGGTTGATGTACGTGAGCTGTATCGAAATGCGATCAAAACGGCCATTTTTTCGGCCATCGGTATGGCGGTGATCCTCTTTTGGTTTTTAATGGTAGATAAGGTGAATACACCTGCATTTTTAACCAGAGGATTTTTACAGGCATTACTTTGTATGATGTTGGCGTTGACGCTCTTAGGAATCTGGGTGCTTACCGATTTTACCGGTTTCTGGATGTGGTTTCATACGTTGTTTTTCAACAATGATTTATGGTTACTCAATCCGGCAACTGACTTTATGATCAATATGTTACCGGAGACCATTTTCTATCAGCTTGTATTGACCATTGTCTTAAAGGTTGTGTTCATTTTGATTCCATGTGCTATCTTTTCCATCTGGTATCAAAGAAAGAAAGCTCCTATTGGATTTGGGGTGAAAAAATGAAATTAATACTTGCATCTCAATCTCCAAGAAGAAAAGAAATCTTAGCGAAAATGGGATATACCTTTGAGGTACATCCATCTAAATCGGAAGAAGTCTTTGATTTAAGCCTGCCTTTAGATGAAGCCTTAAAGAAAGTGGCCTATTCCAAGGCAAAAGATATATATGATCTCTATCCGGATTGTATTGTCCTAGGCAGTGATACTATCGTTACCTATCAGGGAAAGATCTTTGGTAAGCCAAAAGATTTGGATGAAGCAAGATTATTTCTTAGAACCTTTTCTCAAACTACACATGAAGTAAAGACCGGCGTCTGTGTGATTGTGGATGATACAGTCTATGTCGATGTTGCGACAACCTTTGTGCATTTTCGAAAATTGAATGATATCGATATTGAAAATTATGTTCAAAATAAGAATCCTTTAGATAAAGCCGGAGGATATGGCATACAGGAATCGGATTTTGTGGAATGGATCGAAGGGTCTATGACAAATGTGGTAGGACTTCCTGCTGAGAATTTAGAACAGATTTTTATTCAAATTGAAAAAGACGGATATACGATCGATTGATCCTATATCTTTTTTTTGTACCGTTGTTGTGATAAAAAAATTATATGATACATCTGTAGATAAGGAGGTAGAAAAATGACAGTTAGAACAAAATTAACGAATATAATCCTGTCCGGCTTTTTAGCGTTTGCGTGCATCAGCTGTGCCCAGAATAAACCATCTTCCAATGCGGTAGAAGAAAAGAAAGAATCCGGCATAGACTATATGGTATTGGTCAATAAAAATAATCCTATACCGGAAGGCTGGGAGGAAAAGCTGGAAACAACGCATTTTACCAATACGGTAGGAGATGATGTTGAAATTGAAACCAAAGCCTATGAAGCGTATTTGAAATTAAAAGAAGATCTGGAAAAAGAAGATGTTTATGTCGATTTGGATAATGCACTTCGAACCGTGGCCCAGCCGGGATATTCCGAACATCATACCGGTCTTGCCTTAGATCTGTATTTGATCGTTGATGGAGAAAATATCGTATTAAACGAAGAAATGGTCAAGTATACGGATATCTGGGCAAAGATTCACGAAAAATTAGCCGATTATGGATTTATCCTTCGCTATCCGGAAGGGAAGGAACATATTACCGGCGGCGGATATGAACCATGGCACATCCGCTATCTGGATAATGTGGATGTCGCAAAGGAAATTACGGAAAAGGGCATTACTTTGGAAGAATATCTAGGGGTTGCCAAAACGGTAGATGTCAAATATGACTATGGTCAATCCAAGTTGTATACCGAAGAAGAATTAAAGGAAGCAGCCGTTCAGGTTAAGGTCCAGTTTGCGGGCTTTGGAAATTGTGAATTACATACACTTAGCTATGCCGGTGATGAATTCAATACCGAAGAAAACATCAAATGGATGAACGAACTGGATGAAGGTAATAACTATACCCAGGTAGTAAAAATCTTAACAAACTTCCATACTCCAAAAGAGGGTACAGAATCTTTAAACCCGGATACGGAATACGAAAATTATGAATGGTGGCTGGCACGCAGTGATGGCGGGGATTGGCAGCTGTTGACATGGGGATATAATTAATTTTCACAAATCGGTTTCCTAAGGGAAGCCGATTTTTTTACCATTCTTTAACATTTCTGTTGAATTGGATATATTATGCTCTATAATATATGTAGCGTGCTACATTAAGGAGGTGAACCATGAGTGCCAATAAAGATGCGCAGCCTCTGGGAGTCAAAATTAAATTGATCAATGAAAAAATTAAACAGCATTTCAATGATCAGTTAAAGAATAACAATTTAACCGTTTCACAATTCTGGGTATTAAGATATCTACAGCAGCATGATACGGAAAAGGTGTCTCAAAAAGATTTAGCCGAAGCTGTGCAGGTAACACATCCTACCATGATTGGACTTATCGACCGGCTAGAGGAAAAAGGAATGGTACTACGGATGATCGATGAAAACGACCGCCGGTATCGTTATATCCGCTTGACAGATCAGGGAAGACAATATTTAAAGCAATCCAAGGATGAAGCAGATTCCATTAACTCCTGTTTAGTAAAGGGGTTTACACAGGATGAAAATAAAATCCTTAGAAATCTTCTGGATAGGATGTATGAAAATATTTCTGAAATAGAAAGGGGAACAAAATGTTAAAAACACTGATGGGGCAGGTCAAAGAGTATCGCAATGCTTCTTTGGTTACGCCTGTATTTATGATTGGTGAAGTTATTTGTGAAATGGTCATCCCGGTTTTAATGGGGTGGATCGTTGACAAAGGTATTTACGGTGGCGATATGGGTTATATTATCAAAACCGGTATCTTGATGGTTATCGTTGCGATTGCCGGCTTATTCTGTGGTTTTGGCGGAGGAATCTTTGGCGCGAAGGCTTCTACCGGTCTTGCCAAGAATTTGCGTAAGGCCGCTTTTGATAATATTCAAACTTACTCATTTGCCAATATCGACAAATTTTCTTCTTCGGGTTTGGTTACCCGCTTAACGACAGATATCACCAATATCCAGAACGCATATCAGATGATTCTTCGTATGGCCATGCGTGCTCCAGCATCCATGATCATTGCGATGACCATGTCATTTATGATCAATGCCCGTATCGCAAGAATTTACTTGTTTGCGGTAATCGGATTATCCATCTTCCTTGCGATCATGGTTACGACTGTCACGAAGTACTTTAGAAGAGTATTCGAACGCTATGATGACTTGAATGAAAGTATTCAGGAAAATGTTACGGCAATTCGTGTTGTAAAGGCATATGTTCGCGAAGAATATGAAAACGATAAGCTTAAAAAAGCAGCACAGAATATCTATAAGATGTTCAAAGAAGCAGAAAAGCGCATTGCACTGCAGGGACCGGTAATGCAGGGAACGGTATATACATGTATCCTTTTAATTTCCTGGACCGGTGCGCATATGATCGTACAGAATGAACTTACTACCGGTGAGCTCATGTCTTTATTAACATACTGCATGAACATTTTGATGAGCTTGATGATGATTTCAATGGTATTTGTCATGATGACCATGTCGATCGCTTCCGGACGTCGTGTTGCGGAAGTCATTGAAGAAAAAAGTACCATCACCAATCCGGAAAATCCGATTTATGAAGTACCGGATGGATCCATTCGCTTTGACTATGTATCTTTTGCCTATAATCCAAAATCAAAGCACAGAGTATTAAAAGGATTGAATTTAGAAATCGCATCCGGTGAATCCATCGGTATTATCGGTGGTACCGGCTCCGGTAAATCTTCTTTCGTGAATTTGATCAGCCGCTTATATGACCCGACACAGGGTAAAGTATTTGTAGGTGGACATGATGTTCGTGAATATGATTTAGATACATTACGTAATTCGGTAGCGGTCGTATTACAGAAAAACGTCTTGTTCTCAGGAACAATCCTTGAAAATCTTCGCTGGGGTAATAAGGATGCGACATTAGAAGAATGTAAAGAAGTCTGCCGTATGGCATGTGCGGATGAGTTTATTGAAGGCTTCCCAGATGGTTATGAAACCTATGTGGAGCAGGGTGGATCCAACCTTTCCGGTGGACAGAAACAGCGTTTGTGTATTGCCCGTGCACTTCTTAAAAAACCGAAAATCTTAATTTTAGATGATTCCACAAGTGCGGTAGATACCGCAACGGATGCGAAGATCCATGATGCCTTTGATAATCAAATTCCGGATACAACCCGTTTGATCATTGCCCAGCGTATTTCCAGTATTCAAAACTGTGACCGTATTATCGTACTCGACAACGGTATGGTTAATGGATTTGGAACGCATGAGCAGTTATTGGCTGAAAATGATATTTATCGTGAAGTATATGAGTCGCAAACCAGCGGTAACGGCGACTTTGATGAAGGCGACTAGAAAGGAGGGAATCATATGGCTGAATCGAAACCGAATAAT
>CACYBS010000367.1 GCA_902772725.1 Erysipelothrix rhusiopathiae | reverse complement strand
GTGGGAAGCGAGAATTATTCAAAGACAAGGGATATCTTGATTTCGCGTCTTTTGGCACAATCCGGCGGGATCGATACGGTATTTGTATCGGGTAACCATGAAAACGGAGCAGCCGCAAGAGATGAAAACATCAAAAACAATCTTGGAGTTGAATCCGATTATGATGGAGCCGGTGTGATTTTTGATGGCAGAGTTTTGAATTCGGAACAAAATAAAGGTTCAAGCGCAGGCATGGAAAATCTCATTGTATATGGCATTAATTATGAAAATTTATTAACAGATACCGGCTATTCTTATGAAAATATCCTGCCAAAGCTTGAACATTTTTTAGAGGAACTTCGAAGAAGTTATGGCGGTGAGCTTGTCGTTGTTGCGGCCCATGCCGGACTTCATGTCTTAGATAATTGGTCAGGCAAAGAACAATATAATATTGACAGGTCCAATGAAATGGCTGCCTTATTAAATAAGTATTCCGATCTTGGAGTCAATATTACCTTCCTGTTTGGACATGATCATTCAAAAAGAGAAAGTGAAATGTTGCTGAGGCGGGGTGATGAAATCACAAGTACGGTAAGTTATGCCATGAAAGATATTGATGAAGCAGCTGCCAAACAAACACAGACCTTAAGCTTTACCTATGGTCATGCCGGATATATCACCAACAATATCGGAGGTAAGCAGCGCTATACCGTTATTGAGTGGACCGATTTAAAAGAATCAAATGCTACCGTTAAAAGAACATTGTATGAGCTGGGTACTGAAAACCAAACAGCAGCATCCCAAGTCCTGTATGTAGATACAAATATCGTTACTTCCTATCATTTCTTAAATGAGGAACAAACATATTCCCGACATAAAGGGGAAACATCCGGTATGGAATTAAAGGCGGATGCCGATATGGTAGATGTTTTGACCGGAGTGATGGTAGACGGACAGAAAATCGATGCCAATCATTATAAAGTGAATACAGATGGAATAACCTTGACGGCGGATTTTTTAAGAACACTTCAAGCAGGGCAACATACAGTAAAGCTGTTGTTTTCGAATGATACCGGTCTTTTCAGCGATGTTGAAATGAGTTTTACCATCATCGATGAGCAAATAGAAACCAATTCATCTGTAAAGAATTTAAATTCTAATGTTTCAACGCCGAAAACCGGTGTTGAAAATGATATCCTGTTGTGGACTGCTGCCCAATTTATTTCAGCTTTTGGGATTGTTTCGATATATCGAAAGAGAAAAGGCAGTCAATCGTTTTAAACAAATCAATTTTGGAGAGGGGCATGGAATATGGAACAATATGGTGATCAAACAGTCATTTCTCAGTTAAGAGATTGGATTCGATTACAGACACGCAATGAATATCAATTAACAGAAGTGTCTGAAGATAAATTTATATTGGATACGCCTAAGGCAAAAGGTGAGATTATATTCTATCCTATGGGATTGATGGAGCTCATGATCACGGAGAAAAATTCCGATAAAAATATATATTATATGCATTTTGAAATGAATGATTTTGATCATGGAAAGGAATTAATCAACGATATGATTTCCGAATTGATCGCCTTTCAAAATGCGGATTCCACGACCAAGATCTTACTTTGTTGCAGCGGGGGATTAACAACCGGTTTCTTTGCCAAGAAGCTGAACGATACCGCAAAGACTTTAGGAATTCCTTATGAGTTTTCAGCAGTTTCCTATATGAATGTATATGAGCAGGGCTTTATCTATGACGGTGTCTTCTTAGCACCGCAGATTGCCTATGAATTTGATAAAATTTCTGCCGTTCTTTCCGATAAAGTGGTCCGCATGATTCCCAATGCGATCTTCGCAAAATTTGACCCGGGTAAAATGTTGGATTTTGTTCGAACGGAAATTGAATCCGCAAAAAAGAAGGAGCCGACTAAATCCGAAAAATTGGAGAAATCTTTCCACAACAACCGCAAGATTCTGGTAGTCGCTTTGATTAACTCTGCAGATAAATGTGAACTGATTTACCGTTATTATAAAAACGGGGATATTGTAGAAAACGCTAAAATCATCAAAAAGGTGAATTCGATTCGTGATATCGAAGATATCATCGATACGATGGAAGTCATACATCCTGAGATTGAAGAAATTGTACTGGCGATTCCGGGAACAGTTGCCGAGGATGATTACTACTATCCTTTGTTCACCAAAGAACATAAGGATGTAAAGGGTTATCTGGAGAATAAATACAAGCTTCCGATTACCTTGATCAATGATATGAACGCTACGGTTTACGGTATATATTCACTGCAGAATCAATATGAAAATATTGTCTACTATTTCCAGCCACACGGTTTTGCGACCGGTTCTGCCGGTATTATTATCAATGGTCAGGTGGTCCATGGCCTTAACGG
>CACYBS010000366.1 GCA_902772725.1 Erysipelothrix rhusiopathiae | reverse complement strand
GCTGTTGCCTAAAAGTGCAGCCTGTGAGGAAACCATAACCTCCGGCAAAGTTGTACCGATCGATACAACCGTAGCACCGATCAATAATTCCGGAAGATTAAATCTGTGCGCAATGGCTGTTGCGCCATCCACAAACCAATCTCCCCCTTTTATCAACAGTAAAAATCCTAATAGAAACAATAGTATAGGCACCAACATAAAATCCACTTCCTTTTAACTTCTTTTATTCTATCACGAAGTGATTTATATTTTGATAAAAGAAAGCTAAATAATGATAAGAAAAAAAGTTTGCGATAATTCGCAAACTTACTTTTTATTCTGTCCGTAATAAGCACCCGGACCATGTTTTCTAAGATAATGTTTATCTAAAAGCTCCTGCTGGATGAAATCCGCTTTTGGATTCAACATCAAGGCATGAAGGTCCATAAAGGCAATTTCTTCCATGACAACGGAGTTATGTACCGCATTGAACGGATCGGTTCCCCATACAAAAGGTCCATGGGAATGAACAAGTACGCCCGGTACATCATCCGGATTGATATCCTTAAATGTCTCTACGATCACATTGCCGGTTTCTAATTCATATTTGCCGTGAATTTCTTCCGGTGTCATCTTGCGGGTGCATGGAATATCTCCATAGAAATAATCCGCATGGGTGGTTCCCATTGCCGGAATATCCATACCGGCCTGGGCAAAAGATACCGCCCATTTAGAATGTGTATGAACAATACCACCGATATTTTTAAAGTTGCGGTATAGAACCAGATGGGTATCCGTATCCGAAGATGGATTCAAATCCCCTTCTACTTTTTCACCGGTTTCAACATCCACTACGACCATATCTTCCGGCTTCATTACATCGTATTCCACACCGGATGGTTTGATAACCATCAAATTTTTTTCACGGTCAATACCGGAAACATTTCCCCATGTGAATACGACAAGTCCGTATTTTGGTAACAGCATATTGGCTTCATATACTTTTTGTTTCAATTCTTCCAGCATATTTAATATCCTCTTTCTTTACCGTAAAGGCTCTCATAGATTTCCTTCATCTGTAATCGTTTTCCTTTATATATCGCATAATTATCATAATCCGGCTGATATTCAATGATCTCATAATCAGCTACTGCCTTTTGAAATACCTCTTTGGCATCTGCATAATCTTTCAAACAGACGGAGGCATTGATCCAGGCACCTAATGCGGTAGGATCGATAATGGCAGGAATCAGCTTCATTTTCTTTCCTAAAGTATCGGCCAGAATTTGATCGAAGGTAGAAAAGCGGGTCATACCACCGGTTAATAAGATTGTTTCCGGAATATTCATATAGTTTGACAAGGTTTCCATATTGTTGGCAATCTCACAGGCAATCGATTCGATGACAGCTCTTGCCATATCCTGCTTTGTACTTCCCAGTGTCAAATTCACAAAGGCTCCTTTGGCAGATGTATTCCAATCCGGTGTTCCTCTTCCGGTAAAGCTTGGTACGACAATAATATCATTGGCTCCCGGTTTAGATTCCATGACCGCTGCATTGATGTCTGCCATTTCCTTCTGCGTTTTGGAAAAGAAAATTTGATTGGCCCAATTGTATAGGGCGGCACAGGCAGGAATACTGCACTCATATGCCCATGTTCTTTTCAGAGCATGGCGCTCGACCACAATCTGACCATCGAGTACATCCGGAACATGATCGGCATACGCCATAATAAAGGCTCCCGTTCCGGTTGTGATCACAACGCTGCCTGATTCTACCAAGCCCATACCTAGAGCGGAACACTGTTGGTCCCCACCGCAGCTGATAACCGGTGTTCCGGATGGTAATTTGGTCTTGTTGAAAAATTGATCTGTTGTATATCCGACGATACTTCCCGGCTCCATAACCGTGGAAATTTTTTCTTTATCCACTTCAAAATATTCACAGAGCTTGTCATCGGGATGACAGGTATGCACATCCGCAAGTAAACTTCGGCAGGCATAGGTTTCATCGGTCACAAACTCACCTGTCATTTCATGAATGATAAAATCCGCAACCGAACATAGTTTATATGTCTTTTCATAGATGGCTGGCTCATTTCTTTTGAGCCATGTCATCTTGGCAGCTGCATAAACGGTATTGATGCGCGCTCCGGTCTTAGAGGTAATCCAGGAATTTTGTTTGGAAAGCTCTTTGACAATATCTGCATTTCTGCGGTCCTGCCACATAATGGCAGAGCGTAAAGGATCCCCATTTTCATCGCACGGAATCAAGGAAGAGCGCTGTGCCGTAAAAGCTACGGCACGAATACTCTGTTCATTCTTTGATGCGAATTGTTGGGCACGGGATACGCACTCACAAACGGCATTGATCCAGTCCTGCGGATCCTGTTCCACATAGACGGAGGCAAAATAGGTAGGCTGATACTGAATTTGGTCCATCCATTTTTCTTTTCCGTTTTTATCGAAAAGAATGCCGCGTGTGCTCGATGTCCCAATATCCATGATTAAGATCATGGTTACTTTTCTACCTCATACATCGCAATTTCATTGGTTTCCCGATTCGCGGCTACCAGGAATTCCCGATTGCCATCGCTCATCTTTGCGACATTGGCTGCACCGCAGTCTTCATCGATAATCTGTACCTGATATTCCCCGTTTTCATACGTAAATACCACCAGGTTTCTTTCGCCTTTACGCCATCCGATAACCGCAGCCGGTTTTCCGGCTAAAGTACCGCCATAGATCGCATGAGACATTTCTGCCTTATATGGATATTCATAAACCGGTTTAAAGATTCCATGATCTTCTTTATAAATGCGGATGGTGTCGCCATGGAACGGTGTAATGGATAATAATTCTTTCTTACCATCCCCATCAAAGTCCACCAGTACCGCATCACTGGATGCATCTTCTAAGATGGTTTCAATATCCCAGGAACCGTCTTCTTTCGGCGTAAACCGAAATACACCGTTATCAGCGGCTACAAGGCCTTTTTCGATACCGTCTTCATTTAAATGGCAGTATCCGTGATTCTTTAATAAACCATCTTTTATGACTGTCAGCTTTAATTGATTTTCTGCGTTGAAGGAAGATAAGTCATCCGGCAGCTCGGCTGCGAAGACCTTTCCCGGAAAGCGCCAGTCATCCTTATATTCATGATCGGATTTTAAGGCACAGGCGATTAAATATTTCTTTCCGTAATTGGATAAAATATCAAAACGATGGACAAACGGAATATCGCAAAGCGTACGGATATTCCATGTATCCTCTTTCTTTTCGGCAATCACAATACGGGCATTTTTAGAATCATTTGGCGAGTAAAATTCATGGGTTGCCAAAAATACACCGTTTGATCCCGGTACCTGAACCATGGTCATAACTCCACCCGGTTCACTCCAAACCGTATCGATTAAATTACCGTCATAATCAAATAATAAGCAGCGATCATGTTTCTCGGCTGCTACCAGAAAATAGGATTTCCCATCCATTTTCAAGGGAGCAATCGAATAACATTTATCCAGCTCAGCAATACTTTTTTTCGTAAATTTCATATTATTTCATCCTATCCAGGATGGCAGTCATCCTTGTATAAGCGTTTGTCATCTCTTTATCCCAATTGCCGTCTTTGACATCCCAGAATTCAGTGACAAACCGGCGTACACCTAAGTCCCATGCCTTTTGAATACCTGCTTCAAAATCCACATGACCGGTGCCAAAAGGAATCTCACGGAAATGTCCCGGTATTGTCTCCTTTAAATGCATGGCCATTAAATGACCTTTTCCGGTATCCAGATCTTTGGATACTTCTGTATTGTAGGTCTTGGCAGCATTGGTCAAATTGCCGATATCCGGATAGACACCTAACCAAGGTGAGTCCACGATATCCACATATTTCATGGCCTTTTCTACGGTATTCATAAATTCCGTTTCCATGGTTTCAAAGCCCATGGAGATACCGTATTTGGCAGCCATTTGAGCACTCTTGATCAGATTTTCCGTAAACCACTTCACGGTATCCGGTGTACTTTTTTCATAATAAACATCGTATCCGGCCAATTGAATGATACGGATCCCTAAATCATCCGCTAACTGAATGGCCTTTTCCATGATTTCTAAAGAACGTGCTCTTACCTTTTCATCCGGAGCTCCTAAAGGATACTTTCTGTGCCCGCTTAAACACATCGAACGAATCGGCATACCGGTCTTTTTCATTAAGTCACGGAGCTCTTTACGCTCATCTTCTGTCCATTCCAGTCTTTTTAATTTCTCATCGGTTTCATCGATGCTGATTTCAATAAAGTCATATCCGGCCTTTTTTGCCGTAAGCATCTTTTCTTCCCAGCTAAAGGAAGCCGGCATGCCTTTTTCGTAAATTCCTATTTGATAAGCTCGCATAATCTTACAGGCAGGAACGGAACGGAATGTTCTGCGGCTCATCAAAGCAGTCTTCAAAGCCTCTTCTATGATGATAATAGATCTTATTTTGATCTGCAGGATATGTATACTTACCACCTACCTGCCAGAAGAATGGATGGAAGGTATATTCATTGCGGTCTTTCTTGAAATCATATAATAAACGGATCTCTTCGCAATCCGGTGCAAAGTTTGTCCATACATCCCAATGAATCGGAATAACAACCTTACACTGTAAGTTTTCTGCCATACGTAAAATATCAATAGAAGTCATCTTATCCTGCATACCGATTGGGTTTTCTCCATAAGAACCAAAGGCAACATCAATTGGATAATCCTTACCGTGTTTTGCGAAATAGATTGAGAAGTGAGAATCTCCGGAATGATAAATATTTCCACCCGGTGTCTTTAATAAATAGTTAACAGCCTTATCATCCATATCGGTCGGGCACTTTCCATATAACTCTTCACGGTCCGGTCCGGTAGAATCAGTTGTTACGATGCAGGTACGATCAAAACTGTCCAGTACAACAATTTCAATGTCACCGATCTTAATCACATCACCTGGTTTTACAACACGGCAGCGATCTTCAGGAACGCCCCATTTTAACCAGTATTCAACGGATTTTAACGGTCCGATGAACGGTACAGGAATCTCATTTCCGTTTTCATCTTTTGTGGTCATACCGGATTGAATAACATGAGCTGCCCATTCCGGAGACATATGGTCCTGATGATAATGTGTTGCCAATACAGCATCCACATGTTTGAAGGCAAATGGGTCAAACACG
>CACYBS010000365.1 GCA_902772725.1 Erysipelothrix rhusiopathiae | reverse complement strand
TTTTTGACCAGATTGAATCAAAGAAAGTACTGGACGATGAACTGGAAGCACAGATGAAAACGGCTATTGAAGCCTGGTCCAAATCTTTCTTTGCGGCAGGTAATTAATTATGGCTCAGTCTCGACAGGCTATACAGGCGCGTATTGCTTCCGTTAACTCAACGAAAAAGATTACCCGGGCAATGCAGCTGGTTGCCAGTTCTAAGCTGACGAAACAAAAAAACGCAATGGAGAACAACCGCCCTTATTCCGAATCTTTGCAAAGATTATTAACAGCTGTACTCGAGGAGTCCAGTACATCAAATATTTATTTGCAGGAAAACGAAGGGAAACCGGCTTATGTATTTGTGATTACCAGTGATATGGGATTATGCGGTGCATATAATGCCAATGTCTATCGTATGATCCAGTCCGATATTAAGCCGGATGATAGAATTGTTATGGTCGGTATACGGGGTGTAAACTGGCTTCGAGCCCGTAAGGGTCAATATACGATTGAGGATGAACTTCCGGATTTGCATGAAGATATTTCTTATGAAGCACTTTCTGAGAAAATGCAGGAAGCCTTAGATCTTTTTGAAAAGAAAGAGATTTCCTCCATTAAAGTATTGTTTACGCATTTTAAAAACACCCTGACATTTGTTCCTGTTTTAGAGACAATTATTCCGATTCATCCTGATGAAAGGGAAGAACATAAAGGAATACATGCTCAAACGATTTTCGAACCGTCTGAAGATAAAATGATGTCCGTAGTGGTCCCAATGGTTTCTAAATCATTGATTTATTCCCGTTATTTAGAGTCAAAGACCAGTGAACAGGCTTCTCGAAGAATGGCGATGGAATCCGCTACTGATAATGCCGATGAACTGCAAAGAGATTTAGAATTCCAGTTCAACCAGGCTCGTCAGGCTGCTATTACACAGGAAATCACCGAAATCGTCGGCGGTGCCAATGCACTTGCTTAAGGAGGTAAGAAATGAGTCAAAATATTGGAAAAATTGCACAGGTTATCGGACCTGTAGTAGATATTGTATTTGATCAGGATAAACTACCTGATTTGTTGACGGCCATTGAAATTGAACGTCCCGGACAGGATAGTCTGGTTGTGGAAGTAGCACAGGGGATCGGTTCTGACCGCGTTCGCTGCATCGCCATGGGAAGTACAGACGGACTTGTTCGCGGTATGGCAGCCGTTGATACCGGTAAACCGATTCAGGCTCCGGTTGGAGATAAAATTTTAGGTCGTATGTTTAACGTTTTAGGCCGTCCGATTGATGGCTTAGGACCGGTGGAAGGCGTACAAACGATGCCGATTCATCGTGCTGCTCCTGCTTTTGATGAACAGAGTACGGAAAGTGTTCCATTGGAAACAGGTATTAAGGTTATTGACCTTCTGTGTCCATATGTTAAGGGTGGTAAGATTGGTCTTTTCGGTGGTGCCGGTGTAGGTAAAACCGTATTGATCCAGGAATTGATCCACAACATCGCCAAGGAGCATGGTGGTAAGTCTGTAGTAGTAGGTGTTGGAGAACGTACTCGTGAAGGTAATGATATGTACCATGAAATGAAGGAATCCGGCGTACTCGATAAGACCGTTCTTGTTTACGGACAGATGAACGAATCACCGGGCGCAAGAATGCGTGTTGGTTTAACCGGTCTTACAATGGCAGAATACTTCCGTGATACAGAACATCAGGACGTATTGTTGTTTATCGACAACATCTTCCGTTTTACTCAGGCTGGTTCTGAAGTATCCGCACTGCTTGGACGTGTTCCTTCAGCCGTTGGTTATCAGCCAACATTAGCTACGGAAATGGGACAGCTTCAGGAGCGTATTACATCTACCCGTGAAGGTTCTATCACATCTGTACAGGCAATTTATGTGCCGGCAGATGACTTGACTGACCCGGCTCCGGCTACCGCATTTACACATTTGGATGCTAAGACCGTACTTGACCGTGATATTGCCGCATTAGGTATTTATCCGGCCGTTGACCCATTGGAATCCAGCTCACGTATCTTAGATCCGCTGGTAGTTGGTGAGCGTCATTATGAAGTAGCCCGCGGTGTACAGAGTATCTTACAGCGTTATAAGGAATTGCAGGATATTATCGCCATCTTAGGTATGGATGAATTAAGTGAAGAAGACAAAAAGGTTGTTAACAGAGCAAGACGTGTTCGTAACTTCTTGTCACAGCCATTTAATGTTGCGGAAGTCTTCTCCAGCATTCCGGGAAAATATGTTCCTTTAGAAGATACGATCCGCAGCTTTGAAAAGCTGTTAGCCGGTGACTATGACGACCTTCCTGAGCAGGCCTTCATGATGGTCGGAACCATCGAAGATGCAGCTGCCAAGGCCAAACAGATAGCCGGTGAGGACGCATGATCACATTTAAATCTGTAACTCCAAGAGGACCGTATAAATCATGGGATGCTGCCAGCATTCATTTGAAAACGATTGAGGGAGAATTAACCATTCTTCCTAACCATATGCCTTTAATTGCAGCTATTGTGCCAAGTGCTCTGGTTGTAACATTACCGGATGGTACCGTAAAAGATTATGCGGTTGCAGAAGGCTTCTTTCGCTTTGCGGATAATGATGCCTTAATCTTAACCGATGCGATTGAAGGTAAAGGCGATATCGATATCGACCGTGCCCGCAAGGCATATGAAAGAGCAAGACAGCGTCTTGAAAAGAAAGATTCCGATACGAATATGCGTCGTGCGGAATTAGCACTTGCAAGGGCAATCAACCGTATTCATGTATACGGTGGTTAATTTGATGTAAATAATTCATTTATATAAAGACCCAGAATACAACAAACTTATTCCTTTATGATTTATCGGGAAAAGAGTATTCCATTGTGATGTATATCATACTTCACAAAGCCTTGGGTCTTTATTTTTGTATAGAATTTAGACTAATATTACTTAGTTTATTAGAAGAAAGAATTTATGAAAAAGTTTTTGGTCACATTGTTTGTAGCTCTATCAATGATATTGAGTGGATGTTCTAACTCACAGGGTGGGGGAAACAACAGTGAAGATACTGCAGAAAAAACAGATGATGGCAGCAGCAATATAGGACCGTTTGCGATTGATCCTAAAGACGGAGTTATTGAAGCACCTGCATTTGGTTTTAAAATGACCTTACCGGACAGCTTAAAAGAAGTAGAAGATGATTTAGTTTTCCTAGGCTTTACACAAATGGAATTTGCGTATGGTAAGCTGGCATTAAAAGATGGAGATGATCCGAATGTCAGCAATGCAGATTTAATTAATATCCTTGCCTATCGTGAAGAGATAGATGTATCTGAGCTTATATCTGACGATGAGGGTATAACTGAGGATATGATTCATTATCTGGGCACAAATGGAACGCTGTATTATTACGGAGTTTATATAAATGATCCATATAAGGCAGATCCGGATAAAATTACTAATCTCATGTTTCCGGCGATTACCGAAGAGAATCACGAGAAATTTATCGAATACCTTGGTAAAACAGATGGTGCACTCGATAACGTTGAATTCACCGATCTTACTTTACCTGAGCTTCCGAGTGCAGATAATGTAGATTCAACTGCATTAATGGATATGCAGATCAAAGATCTGGATGGAAAAGATGTTCGTCTTGGAGATTATGTCCAGGATAATAAGGTTACGGTATTAAACTTCTGGGGAACCTTCTGCGGCCCTTGCATTATAGAAATGCCGTTCCTTCAACAACTGAGTGAACAATATAAAGATCAGGGTGTAGCGGTTGTTGGTTTAACCTCTGATATCATGGATGAAGAAGATAACATTCAGGATGATCTGGTAGAAGACGCACGTGCGATCATTGAAGATACCGGTGTGAAATATCCTATTCTTATTGCGACACAGGAAGTATTGGAACACACTTCAATATCCGTTTATCCAACAACTTACATCGTAGATTCGAATGGTAACCTGTTAACAGATCCAATCATGGGTTCACGCGGCCAGGATGAATGGATCAGAATTGTTGAGAAAGCAATCGAAAAGGCTGAATAGAGTATCATGAAAAAAGAAAAATCAGTACCCCGATATGTAACATTTCTTTTGATTGGTCTTGCAGCAGCATCTTTAGTTTTTGGTATTCAGCGCGGTGAAACAAAGACTGTTCATCGTAAAGCTGCAAACATCTGTATGGAGTGTATTGGAATTGGCTAAAGAAGATATAAAGAAACATGCCCGACTAAGAAAATTAGTTCAAGCAGGATGGGGTGCACTGTCAAATGGGTATGTTCAAGGTTTTGTTGGTGGTACGATTTATACCGGACCCTTAAAGAATTTCTGTGTTCCAGGAATGAATTGTTATTCATGTCCGGGGGCTCTGGGATCTTGCCCAATTGGATCGATGCAGGCAGTCTTTGATGGAAGACAAAGAAAGTTTGCTTTCTATGTGGTTGGATATCTTGCCCTGATTGGTTTAATTGTAGGACGTTTTATCTGCGGATGGTTATGTTTATTTGGATTGATTCAGGAATTGTTGTATAAGATTCCAACGCCAAAGCTTACCGTACCGGAGAAATTGGACAAAGTTTTACGCTATGGCAAGTACGTTTTCTTGTTTGTATTTGTATTTGGATTATCATTTTTCTGGAGAAGTGAATTGGGAACAGGGAATCCGTTCTTCTGTAAATATGTATGTCCGGTAGGAACTCTGGAGGGTGGAATTCCTCTGGTACTGCTAAACAGCGGTTTACGTGGGGCAATTGGCTGGTTATTCCAGTGGAAGTTTGCGATTTTGATTGGCTGCGTCGTTGCATCCATCTTTATCTATCGTCCTTTCTGCAAATATGTATGTCCGCTTGGAGCTTTCTATGCATTGTTCCAGAAGGTTTCTCTGTTGAAAATGACTTATGATGAATCTGCATGTATCGATTGCGGCCTTTGCACAAGAACATGTAAGATGAATGTTAATCCAACGATGACACCAAACAGTGCAGAATGTATCCGCTGTGGCGAGTGCGTTAAAGCCTGCCCGGTAAAGGCATTGAAATTTGAATTGTTAAAGCGTCAAAAAAATGATAATCAAATTGAACAGCCAGAACTGAAAACGGCAGATGTAAAACCGGATACTATCAGTTAAAAAGTTTGTGTTAAAAGCTTCAGTGATTACTGGAGCTTTTATTGTGTAACAGTAAAAGTAATATATATAAAGGTTGTCCGTACCATGGGAATTGATCAATTAGTAATATTTATTAAGATGGTAAATTAAAAAACGTTTCATCTCATTTGGAACAGTTCAGATTCTCTATATAAGAGTACAATAGAGTCACAGAAAGGTAGGTTTGAACCAATATGAGAAAATATATTATGAAAACTTTTTTAGCTATGAGTATGGCTTTAGGTTGTGCTGTTTTTCCAATCCATGCCAATGCTTCTGAAAATGTTATATTACCGGTCAGAGTTTCCAGTACTGATTTAAGTGATGTGATGAATATGAAAGTCATCAATGAATCTGGAAAAAGCGTCAAGCTGATTGATTTAGTTTCTAAAAACAAGCTAACTATGTTGAATTTCTGGGGAACATTCTGCGGACCTTGTGCAAAGGAAATGCCGGAATTGGAAAAGCTCAGCAAAAAATATGCAGACAAAGGATTTGGCGTGATTGGTCTTTGCGTTGATGTTGTAGATTCAAAGGGTAAATTTGATGAAGAAGAACATGAAACGGCCAAGGATATTGTTGCCACTACAGGTGTGACTTATCCAATCGTATATCCAATGCCAAAGATGAAAGAGACATTAAATCTGGTTACGTTCCCAACTACTTATTTTGTAGATTCCAAAGGAAAAGTATTGTAGGATGGTACATACGGTGCTAGAGATGGTGCTACCTGGGATAAGGAAATCAAAAACAACTTAGAAAAAGTGAAGTAAGATTTATTTTGGGTTGATGAATCAAAGATTAATGTAAAAGGTGTTAAAATGAAGAAGTTTTTAAAACTATTGTTAGCTTTTAGCTTGGTTATTATTAGCGGATGCAGTTCTTCAGTTCAGGCAGTAGAACGTGTTTCAGAAAGTAACGGAGAAGAAAATATCGGAAACTTTAAAGCCATAGAAAAAAAACGGTGTGATTGATGCACCTCAATTCGGAATGAAGATTACCATTCCGAAAGAGCTTCGTTCAGATAAATACAAATGGGCTTTGAATTACGTAACGAAGGCTGAACAGGGACAGGCTGTCTTGATGGTTGTTGATAATGATGGCAATGATCTTCAGGAATATATCATGAATATTATTGCCTTTAGAGGAGAAGTCGATCCGGAGGATATTGTTAGTGAGGATGACGATGTCCCATCGGATATAGTTATGGATTTAGGCGACAACGGTACTTTCTACTATTACGGTATCTTAATCGGTGAAGTATATGATATTATGCCTAAATATATCGAAGATAATTACATGGACGATATGGATGACAAGCAGAAACAGGAATATATCGATTTGATGAAGAAATCCGATCAGATTGTAGACAATATCGAGTTAACAGATCTTGAACTGCCGGATCAAGTGCAGGCAGATGACGTTGATTCTGAAGGCTTGATGGATCTGGTTGTCAAGGACTTCGATGGTGAAGAAGTTCGTCTTGGAGATTTGATTGCCGAAAATGAAGTAACAATGATTAATTTCTGGGGTACATTCTGCCCAGCCTGCGTATCGGAAATGCCGGCTTTAGACAGGCTGTATAAGAAATATCAAGATGAAGGGTTTGGCATTGTCGGAGTTTGTGTTGACATTGTAAATGATGAAAATAAAGTGCTTGAGGATAATTTAGAAAGAGGCAAATATATCATCGAAGATACAGGCGTGACATATCCATGTGTATATGCTCCATATGAAATTAATGATGTATATGATTTTTCCGCATATCCGACCACACTCTTTATCGATTCCGAAGGTAACGTATTGAGAGACCCGGTCTTAGGTTCTGATTCCGAATCCGGATGGACTAAAACTATTGAAAAAGTTCTGAAAAATAAATAGATTTATGTTTTACAGCCTCTTTATGGGGCTGTATTTTTTTGTTTAGGAGTACTTTATTTTACTCTTTACTTTTATAATCGAATCATGTATACTAATAAAGCACATGGCGGTTGTGGTGAAGTGGTTAACACAGCGGATTGTGGCTCCGTGATGCGCGCGTTCGAATCGCGTCAGCCGCCCTGAAGATCGAGGAACTGAGTATCCTCGATTTTTTTATGCAATGGAAACTATTTAGGTTTTCAAATATTTGAGTTTTTATTCGGTATTCGATACACTGTATGTACGAAAGGAAGTGACTGAAATGAGAAAGTTTTTTATATTTCTTTTATGTCTACTTTTAACAGGCTGCCAGACAGCTGCTCCAAGTGGGAAGGAAGATTCCAATCAACAGGCAGATAAAACCGAATCTACCAGCGGATGCCCGGAGGAAGAACCGGGATGCATTGCGGCTGATGATACATCCGGAGAACATCAATTTAATGAGATCTCATTTGATGATGCGATTGCGTTTTTTACAGAGAAAAAATCCGGTGTCCTCTATTTTGCCTTTAAGGCATGTCCATGGTGTCAGGATGCACTTCCTGTTTTAACTAAAGCGATAGAGGAAACAGGAGTGAATGTGAACTATATTGTGACACGTGATGATACGGAAGATCACAACCGCTTGTATACGGATGAACAGAAAGCTCTGATTCAGCCATATATTGAAAAATATATGTCGGAAAATGATGAAGGTATTATGACGCTGTATGTTCCGCTTGTATTAGTAGTCAAAGATGGTGTTGCCATCGATGGACATGTTGGAACATTTGATGAACACGATGCGAAAGAACGTGATCTAACAGTGGATGAAGAATTGGAATTAGAAAAGATTTATACAGAAATGTTGGAGAAGGCAAAATAATGGAAATTATTAAAATTAATGAAAATTCCTGGCGTGTTGAAGATGGCGGTGTCCGTTTCTTCGTATTGGAAGGCAATGATAAAGCTGCAGTCATCGATACCGGCATGAACTTAGAAAATGTCAAAGAAATAGTTGAATCCATTACATCTTTACCATATATTTTGATCAATACGCATGCCGACAGAGACCATGTTCACGGCAATAAAGAATTTGACTCTTTCTATATGCATCCGGCAGAATATGTAAACTATTCAGATGCAGTGAAATACAAAGATAGATTGAAACCAATCTGGGAAAATGATCAAATTGATTTGGGTGGAAGAGTGCTTCGTGTAATTGAAATTCCAGGCCACACACCGGGAAGTATCGGTCTTTTAGATGAAGATACTAAAGTTTTGATCAGTGGGGATCCTATCCAGGAACATGGCAATATCTTTATGTTTGGACCGTATCGTAATATGGTTGGATATATCGCATCGGCAAAAAGATTGAAACAATATGATATCAATGAGATATGGCCGTCGCATGCAGATTTTCCGATTTCAAAAGAATCGATAGACCATATTCTGGAGGATGCCGAAAATATTCTAGATAAAAAAATTGAAGGTGTACCTATGGAATTTCACGGTAGAGAAATTCATAAATACACCGCAAAGTATAATTCTTATTTATGTGACTGAAAGAAGATCTAGTATCTTCTTTTTATTATGTCATCCGGATTAGAATGACCGATTAAAAACGGAGAATTTGGATCATGATTTTTACGATTCAATTCTATCTTTTTTTCATCGAAGTTTGCGTAACAGTATTTACACAGATGGTTGCAGCTGTTATATACCCCGACATCAACCATTTCAACACATCCGCAGTCTCTGGCTTTCCAAATCTTAAAATTTGTCTTACCGGTCAATTCAAAGGCAGCTTTTCTGGATACACACACTTCCTTTGACCATCCATATTTTGTGAAGTCATGCTCTTCATAGCAGGATTGAACTTTCATATGATGTGACTTTGCGATCTGGGAAAAGGCTCTACCAATGGTTTTGAAGTCATCATCATCCGGCAATTTTAAGCTCAGTTCACTGGCATGATTTTGTACGTTTTTATATAAATCGACAAAAGACACAATGATCCTTTCAATATATCCATCCAGTAAAGAACAAATTCTTTCAAAAGCACGGATATGATAATCCACGGTATATTTTTCATTGAGAAGAATGGGATCAAAACGGAGCACCGTATTTTCTTTTCCGATTCTCTCTGAGATGATCTTGATTGCCTCGATAATCTGCTTTTTATCCGGTACCCCCGGCTCAATATCTTTGTGGTATGGTGTACATGTTATTTGAAATTGGATTGGTTTATCAATTTGATTTAGGTAGGGAAGAATCGGTATTGGATTTTTTGAACAGAAAACAATCGCATCGACATTTTCCATTTCAATCCGTGATACGGATTTTTCATAAAATGGATTTCGAACTAAAAAATAACCCTCTTCAAAGCGTTTCATCAGCCATGGGGTATAAAAGGCAACAATGTCGGTTCTTCCGGAAATATTTAAAATCATATCCATAGTATATAAAAAAAAGATCAATGTTTCCATCAATGTCATTCAGTTAAGCCAATGCTCTTTACTGAATGCCTACTGAAATCACTCAAAGAAAGAGCGAACTTCAATTGAGATAGTTTG
>CACYBS010000364.1 GCA_902772725.1 Erysipelothrix rhusiopathiae | reverse complement strand
TTGCTCAATTTGTTATGTGGAATGATATAAAGAATCGTTCTGAAGATCTAGAAAAAAATAAAATTGTAAAAAGCTTGGTCGAAGGGAAGTTAACATGGGACTCTCATCCAATGAAAATTGGCAATAAGGTGGATGAAAATAATGTACTGCTTCCTTTGCCAGCAGATGCCCCTCAGTTATTTGCCATACAAGCTGCTGCACAGGGCCAAAGTTTTGTATTACATGGACCTCCAGGTACTGGTAAATCTCAAACGATTACTGCGATGATTGCTAATGCTTTGGCACAAGGCAAATCAGTTCTTTTTGTTGCAGAGAAAATGGCCGCACTGGAAGTTGTCCAAAAAAGACTGAATGATATAGGGATAGGTCAGTTTTGTTTGGAATTACATTCAAATAAATCTAAAAAGAAAGATGTTTTGGAACAACTGCGTCTTGCATCAGATCTAACTATTCAACACTCTCCTGAGGAATATGAGAGAAAGGCCCGAACAGAAAAAGAGTTAAGAACGGAGTTAGATGAATATTCCTTTAATTTACATGCAATTCAATCCTGCGGATATTCAATTTTCCAAATGATTAGTACATTCGAAGAGAATTCATTATATCCTGATATTCGTGATTTTGAGGAGGCAGAGGTCATACATATTGATCTTGAAAATTTAGAAAAAAAGGAGGAAATTATTGACCGATTAATTACAGCTGGACGAATGGTTAATCATCCATTCAATCATCCTTTAAGAGAAATTACGAGAAGAGATTATTCTCAAAACATCAGAAATGAATTTGACAATGATGTGAATTCATATATGGATTCTATATATACCTTAAAAGAAGCTATATCAAAACTACTTATCCCTCTTGGTTATGAAACTAATCTTACATTGACTGAGTTGAAAAGTATTGAATCTATTGCTAAAGAAGGATTATTGTGGTTAGATTTACCCAATTCTTGGGTTGCAGATGATGATATCAATAGTTTCTTAAACAAGGTATCTGATCTTGCTAAAATATATCGAGAAAAAATACTGCTCAGAGAGAGTATTCAGAGCAAATGGAGTCTGAACTATTTTGATTTATCAGGTGAAGAATTATTGAAATCCTGGCATAAAAGTGGTCTGGATATATGGAATGACAAAACGGATATTCATAAAGAAATTGAAGAATTATTTGCTATGTCCTCTTCTTATCTTAAAGCATCAGAGATTGAGGAAGAGTTAAAAATGAATTGGGAAGAGGGTCTGTTTGAAGAAGATGCCAGTATTCTGAAAAAACAGATAAATACCGATTTATTAAAACTATGGAACACTAATTTTGGTGTGAGAAATGATGTGTCTAATATAATAGATATGGCAAATCGTTTTGTTGAAAAAGAAAACATTGAGAAAGAACTTCTCAAATTTTGGAATGAAGGATTTCTTAAACTTGATGCAGAAGAATTAATATCAAATTATGAGGAAGCACTAAAAAAAGGTTTTTTAACAAGAGGATTCGCCATTAACAAAGTATATAAATCTGTTTCCAATCATGTAAGAAGTGTACCTGTTAAAAATGAAATGAAAACTCATTTTGATAATCTGGCATCATATCAGGAGAAAAAAGATCAGTTTGAAAAACTATTTCAACAATACGGTTCTATGATTGAGGGCATTTATGGGCGTCAGTTAGATTGGAATATGGTACTGAATGATGCTATAGATGTGGATCAAAATAAATCATTAGATTTATTGGATAAAATCAATAAGTATAATATTATCCAAAAATTAAACAAATACTCAAAACACGATATCCCTGTTAGTGGAATAGAGTATTTTATTGATTGTTTAGTTGAATTACAAAAAGAAAGAGCTTTGGCAGATGATATCTATCATATGTATTATGATGATATTTCAAGGTTGTTTGTCAGTGATAATATTGATTGGAATAAAATCTTGCACCAAACTGAAAACTGTAAAATAGGTAAAGATTATAGTTTATCTAAGATGATTCATGAATTACGTGTGGAAGACACAATTATTGACTTAGAAACGAATCCTTTAAATCGTAATCAACTAATTGATGAGTTCCATAAATTAGAAAAATATCAGTCACTCGATAAAAAGTCTTTACAGTTATATGAGAGTGTAGGAGAAGGACTGGAGAAGGAAGCATTAGATCAAGATTTATCATATGGTGATCACATTATATCTTTGGTTACTAAAGCACAACAAAGCTGTAATACTTTATTACAGATTAAAAATGGTATTTCTATTATAAAAGCTGTAGCTACAAAAGAAGAATATAGAGTAATCCTCAATAATTACATTCACCAATTTGATCAAACAATTAAGTTGCAGATACCTTTAAAAGAATTATTATTAATTCAGGATATTGAAAATGATAGTGATTGGATTACTCATCAACTTCAAATGTGTATAAATTTCAAAAATTATAAAGATAATATAAAGGAATGGATCACATGGAATTCTATCTCGTATGAGGCAAAAGAAAACGGATTGTTCCCTGTTTTAGAAGCATATGAATCAGGGATGAAGCATGAAGATGTAAAAGGCGCGTTTAAAAAGGCATTCTATAAGGCAATGATAAGTTATTATGTTAATAATAATAAGGTTCTAAATCGTTTTGCTGGTGCGATTTTTAATGAAAAGATTAATCAATTTGCAAGACTTGATAAAGAAATCACTATGGCTACTAGAAGAGAAATCTTTTATCGCCTTGCTTCTCGAATTCCTGATTTCCATAGAGAAGCAGCAAAGAGTTCTGAAGTAGGTGTTCTCCAACGTGCAATTCGTAGCAATGGAAGAGGTATCAGTATAAGAAAACTATTTGAACAGATTCCTAATTTATTACCAATGCTTTGCCCATGCATGTTAATGAGCCCTATATCAGCTGCTCAATATTTAGATCCTAAAAGAGATATGTTTGATTTGGTTGTATTTGATGAAGCTTCTCAGTTGCCTACTGCAAAAGCTATTGGTGCCTTGGCAAGAGGAAAAGATGCTGTTATTGTAGGTGATCCTAAACAGATGCCACCGACTTCTTTTTTCACTTCTAATAGAATTGACGAAGACAATATTGATGTTGAGGATCTTGAAAGTATTCTGGACGACTGCCTTGCTCTTAACATGCCGGAAAGCCACTTGCTCTGGCATTATCGTAGTCGTCATGAAAGTCTTATTGCATTCAGTAACAGCCAGTTTTATGACAATAAATTATATACCTTTCCATCTGTTAATGACAGGGAAACAAAAGTTAGTCTTGTGAAAGTAGATGGAGTATTTGAAAGAGGAAATCGTAGGCAGAATAAAGCAGAAGCTGAAGAAATAATTAAAGAAATAATTCGTAGAAGCCAGGATGCACAATTATCAAAATTAAGTGTTGGTATTGTCACATTTAATATTTCTCAACAAAACTTAATAGATGATATGCTTGCTGATGAATGTGAGAACAACTCTAAGCTAGCAGCATGGGTTTATGATTCAGCAGAACCAGTATTTATAAAGAACCTTGAAAATGTTCAGGGAGATGAAAGAGATGTCATCCTATTCTCTATTGGATATGGTCCTGATGAAAAAGGAAAGGTTTATATGAATTTTGGTCCACTAAATCGTGAAGGTGGGTGGAGAAGACTTAATGTGGCAGTAACCAGAGCACGTCAAGAAATGATTGTATTCTCAACATTAAAAGCAGAACAAATTGATCTTAATAAAACAAATTCTCAGGGTGTTGCAGCTTTAAAACATTTTCTTGAGTATGCAGGCGGAAGAGAGCTGAATTATGATGAGAATACGTCTCAAAAAGAATTATTAACACCAAACGGTATAAGTAAATCAATCTGTGAATTTTTGAAGGATAGAGGTTACAAGACAGAAATATCTGTTGGTAATTCTGAGTATCGAGTTGATATTGGAATTATTGATCCCCGGAATGAGAATCAGTATATTCTAGGCATAATCCTCGATGGAAATAATTATAAAAATGCTAAATCGACTAGAGATCGAGAATTAGCACAGAATAATGTCCTTCTGGATTTGGGATGGAATTTACTTCGAATATGGTGCATGGATTGGTGGGATAACAAAGAAAAAGAACTAAAGCGTATATTGGTAGAATTAGAAAAGATAGAAGAGCTATCTTCAAAAGAAAAAGAGGAGAAACTCAGAAAATCAGCAATAAAAACAATAGATACTAATCCATTAGGGGTACCATTAGAATCAAAAAAAATGGCTTCTAATTCTAGCACCAAGGATAAACTGAGTTTTAATGTGTATAAACCTACAATACTTAAACTTACGCATGCTTCTCTTGAAATATTTACTGATTGGACCGCATATGATTTGGAGATTGTTCAGAAGTTGAGAGAGGTCCTTGATTTTGAAGCTCCTATTAGTGAGTCATTGTTAATGAGAAGAGTAGCTCAAAGCTTCTTTATTTCTAGAGTAGGAAAGAAAATACAAAGTAAGCTATTAGACATGATTAGAAAGGTTGACCATTATAGAACGAATGATAATGGAAAAATATTTTATTGGAAATCATCAGAGAGTATGATTTCCTATACAGATTTTAGAGTTTCTGGAGATGGGGATTCAAAACGAGATATTAAAGATGTTCCGGTACAGGAAGTGGCAAATGCTATCTGCTATGTTTTGAAAACAAATGTTAGTTTGGATCATGACTCTTTAATAAAAGAAGCTGCAAAAACAATGGGCTATTCTAGGTTAGGGAATAATGTTATTACTGTTTTTAATAATGGAATAAATTATTTGTTAACAAATAAGCGAATTATATTGGATTCTAATCAAAAATATGTTTTGTCTGATTTTTCATTCGTGTAATAGATGTGTGCTGCTAGTGATGGGAATACGGAAGTATTAAATCTTAAGAATGCGACAGCTACTATCAGCTTATTAGTGAAGGAGATGGAGGTAATTACGTTTTGAACAAGGATAGCAGGATTCATGAAATATGAAGGAACCGTTTATCGGCCTCCCAGCGAGGCCAGAAGTCTTATCATACAGATTACTGTGGGTTGCCGGCATAACCAATGTAC
>CACYBS010000363.1 GCA_902772725.1 Erysipelothrix rhusiopathiae | reverse complement strand
TCGAGATACACCTCATCCACGGAGAGATACTCCGGCAGTGTGAGCCTCGGAAGATCCACATAAGCAGTGAATATATCATGCACCTCGGTATCCGAAAGATGGAACTGCCTGGCAATCGAGCTTGTGGAGCGGTTCAGGTCTTTCATAGCCTCCAGGATCATGAGAATGGTGATATGGGTCTTATGGGAATATCTTTCCACAAAAGGGAACTTTTCATTCAGATAGAGATTACAATGGGGGCATCTCCATTTTCTCTGCTTCAGGACGAGCTCCACTTCCATGCCGTCCTGAAGTACGGGATGCTTAACGACACGGGTGTAGATACCGCGTGAATTCATGCGGGTATCACAGACCGGGCAGAACGTTGGAGAAGGCTTTCTGGAGATGGTGAGAATCTTCTTATCACCTTCGATAGTAACATCATCAACAGTAACGGAGTCATCTGAACTAAGATCCAGGAATTTTAAAAAATCAATATCATACATAATAATAAACCTCCATGGAAGGCAGGCATTACAGGAGGATTGTATCATCCCGGATGAGGTTCGGATGGAGTGAAGGAACTGTTTGGTCAGCTTCAGCCGATGGAAATTAGGAAGTGAGATCAAGGACGCGGAGCGCTGAAAGCATATCCTTGACGGAACGGATAATTTCCATAGAATCGGAGGACAAACAGGACAGAAACCAATAAAAAAGAGGTCTTCAATCCAACAGAATCTTCGGTTGGAATAAGACCCCCAAATTTAACCCCCAGATTTGACCCCTAAATTCTAGACCCCCAGAAAGTTTGGATACCCCTGGCCTTTTGTTTAGATGAACAATGGCAGTTACCGCAATATGGGATGTAAAAGATAATGATCAAATTAATGATTTGGAAAGAGTTAGGTATAGCTCTTTTTAAGTTAGTCAGTTTATCTAAAAATGACAAAAATTTGACAAAGAAATAGTACCTATTCTCTATAAATAATACCTTTATGCGCTATTAACAAATACATCATACCCTTTATTTAAGGCTCATGATGGTATAAAATGCAACTATTGTCTTCCTCCTCACCTCCACCACAAGAAAGTTAAAAGTGTCAAAAATGCTTTATATAAAGCAGATTTGGCACTTTTTATTTTGCGTGAAAGTCAATTTGAACAACAATTATCTTCATCTTTGTGGAATTTTAGATGTAATAGGACATTCCGATTCTCTAAAGAAAGTGTATTCAAATTTATTTGTGGAGAGATAATTTCAGAACCGTATACGTTGTAGATGGCATCATCCATTAATTTTGTATCGAGTTGATGGCAGTGAAAAATTCAAATAATTGTTTCGTTAATCGCAAATAGATTGAGAGAAAACCCAATCCATTTTAGGTTTTTATTAAAAAATGCCGTATATAGTATTAAGTGCTTATGTAAAGATTTTTGATTCTTTGAAGATTTGAAAGATATTGTGAAGGAACGATAAAAAATGCAATAAGCTACTATTTCTTACAATAACATACCCTTTAACTTATCCTTTCACAGGATGTAGAGGAAAGTTAAAGGGTAAGTTAAGGAAGCGTTATTTTAGAATCGGAGGTATTATATGGCATTGCCAATTAATGTAAATGACTTAATTCATCAAAGGTTAGATCTTCCTCTTCATATCCAATATAATAACGTGTCAAAATGCTTTATATAAAGCAGATTTGGCACTTTTTATTTTGCGCTATGGTCATTTTGGCTAACAATTTGAGCAACATTTCAATTGTCGCCCTCTAAGCGACCTTTTATCACATATTATTGATACACTATTTTCAAGGAGGAAATGAATTATGATGATCAGCCCGGAAGGTTATTATCGAATGAATCTTGAAGGTAAGACAAAAAAAGAAATAGTAGAAGAAATCAGATTCTTGAAGCAGGAGATTGCTGACTTAAAATACGATATAAAAAGACGCCCTGTTATAGAAGAGTGCATGCCTACAAGATCAACAATGTTGGAGTGTAATTTTGAATATCTCGATCGAGCCATTCAGGCATTTAAAGATGCCGGTGGTAATGTTTCCGATTTAAAACAAATTTGTAAATAAACATTGATGTATCAATTATCAAAAGTCAAATTTAAACAGTTTGGCTTTTTATTTTAGAGTTTATGACACTTTATAGAATAAAATGTATCAAATGATACATTAATGTTGATGATGACAGTGTAATAATGTATCATTGTATTAGGGATGGTGATATACTTGAATCCTCATTACAATCAAAACTATACAAAGGAAGAGATAGAGGATATACTTTCTCAAATCAAATCTTGTGTAGAAAATAACCGGTACACAATATCCTTGAATGAAAACCGCCAAGAGAATATCGATTTTATTAACGAGTACAATATTCGTTCTCAGAAACAAAAATCGATATTGATGCATATTAAAACAGAAGATTTCTGTCATTCCCTACAGAATACGAAAATAGGTTATGAACATGAAGTGCTTTATGTTTTTGTACCGCAAATCCAATTGTTTAATTCTGAAGGGATGGATGAAATTGTTGATATATATACAAAGTTCAATCTAATCGATCTTCCTTCAGGCAAAAGAACTGTGGTGATTTCATTCCATAAAAGGAATAGGCATATTGATTATTTGTTTAGAGATTAAACACAAAGGAGGGATTCTATATGGATACTAAGAAAGTGTTTTGTGATGAATGTAGAAATGATGTCACCTATAATGTGAAAACTGTTCCAATGGTTGGAGTAATACGGGGAAAAGAATACTCCTATACAGGTAAAGAAGCATATTGTGCGAACTGTGGTTCACTGCTGTTTATTCCGGAGCTTATCGATGCTAACTTAGAATCTCTGTATAACATTTATCGTGAAGAAAACGATATCATTTCATTAAAACAAATTCGCGAAATTCCCGAAAAATATGCGATTGGAAAGAGACCGCTTTCTTTACTTCTTGGATGGGGAGAATTAACTTTCACACGGTATTACGATGGTGACATGCCTACCAAACAATATTCTGATATTTTAACTCGTATTTACAATGAGCCCCGGTTCTATTTAGAACTTCTGGAATCAAATAAATCAAATCTAAAATCCAAATTAACATATGAAAAAAGCCATAAGGCTGTTATTGCTTTACTGGGGGATGATGGAGCTGATCATAAGATAAACAGTGTAATTCAATATTTGCTCAATCAATGCGGCGATATTACGCCTCTTGCTCTTCAAAAAGCCCTTTATTATATTCAAGGCTTTTACTATGCATTTTATGGTGAGTTTTTGTTCTGTGAGGATTGTGAAGCGTGGACACACGGTCCCGTATACAGAGAGATTTATCTTCGATATAAAGATTATCGATTTGATCCGATTCGAGAAACGGAAAGCTTTGATGTATCTATATTCTCTTCCGGTGAAAAAGCGGTTTATGACAGTGTGATTCACAATATTTGCTGTTACAGCGGTAAAGTACTTGAACGATTTACCCATAATGAATCCCCATGGTTGATTACTCGCGGTAATTTACCTATGTCTGCATCCACAAATCGCATTATAAATAAGACTCTCATAGGTGATTATTTTTTAGCCGTAAAAACCAAATACAATATGGTTAATCCCTGTGATATCCAGGAGTATACGAAGGCAATGTTTTTCCATCAATAAATATCAAATACAGCTTGATATTACCTCTGATAGAAAAATATCATGAGAATTTTGTGGCAAAGCCGTTTATAATAAAAGAGTCAAACCGCTGTATAAGCAGATTTGACTCCTTTTTTACGCTTCATTAACAAGCTTTCCGGAAATATGTTCAGGTACCAATCTAAACATAAGAGTAGCCGGACCGGATCTTTCAATTTCTCTTTGGATATAGTCTTCATCCTTAGTGAATTTATAGCTTAATAATCGTGAAATGCGATAGATTTCTTCACGGTCTTCAATAAACTCAATTCTTCCAAACACAATCACGGATTTGATGTTCAATGCCCATTCATCCGGCTTTAAAAATCCTTTGTCATACACACAGAAAGATGCCTTATCGTGGTTTTTCATCGCATCAATCTTATGCCCTTTTTTACCGCTATGGAAATAAATATTTCCATCTTCCTCACAATAATAATGATTGACAGGCATGCCATACGGATAGTCATCATCACCTAATACCGAAAGAATGCCTCGAAGTTCATTTTTTAAGATTTCAATACACTCTGATTCCGGAAGCTGCTGCTTATATCTTTGCATCGGTCGAAACATATCATCGTCCTCCATCTTTTCGTAATTCATATTGTATGAGAAAAGCCATGAAATGAAAAGGTATTTTTCTGTTGAAACATCTAAATAAAATTAAGATAATATAAGAAGATGAGTTTCAATAGGAGGAAACAAAAATGTTACATAAGAAACTTAAACCATTTCCGGAAAATTTTTTGTGGGGTGCTTCTACTTCTGCTTATCAGGTAGAAGGTGCTAATTTGGAAGATGGAAAAGGTCCATCCTGCCAGGACGTGAAGAAGGTTCCGGAAGGAACATCTGAACTTGATGTTTGTGCCGATCAATACCATCGCTACAAAGAAGATATCGCTTTAATGGCTGAAATGGGCTTTAAAGTATATCGTTTTTCTATCGCATGGACAAGAATTCTGCCAAAAGGAACAGGCGAAGTCAATCCAAAGGGTATTGAATACTATAATAATGTCATTAACGAATGTTTGAAATACAACATCATTCCATTAGTAACAATGTTCCACTTTGATATGCCGGCAGCACTTGACGAACGCGGAAGCTGGGGCAATCCGGAATCTGTAGATTGGTTTGTGAACTTTGCCAAGGTTATGTTTGAAAACTTTGGTGACCGCGTTAAGTATTGGTTAACCATCAACGAACAGAATATGTTAACTCTTGTCGGACCGATGATCGGTACTTTACATTTACCGGAAAACTGCACAAATCCATTAAAGGAAATCTATCAGCAGAACCATCATATGTTAGTAGCTCAGGCGAAAGCCATGGCATTATGTCATGAAATGCTTCCTGAGGCAAAAATCGGACCGGCTCCGAACATTTCATTAATTTATCCGAATTCCAATAAACCGGAAGATACAATTGCTGCTCAGAATATGAACGCAATCCGTAACTGGTTATATCTGGATATGGCAGTTTACGGTAAGTACAACAATTTAGCATGGTCTTATTTAGAAGAAAATGACGCTACACCGGAATTCCATGAAGGTGATGCTGAGGCTCTGTTAAACGGTCATCCGGATTTCATCGGCTTTAACTACTATTCCACAGGAACCGTACAGGAAAGCGACGGAACTGAAGAAGGCGGAGGAGACCAACAGAACTCCAGAGGCTTACCGGGTATCGCAAAGAATGTTAAGAACCCTAACTTGATGAAGACTGAATTTGGATGGGAAATTGACCCGATTGGATTTAGAAATACCCTTCGTGAAGTATACAGCCGCTATCGTCTTCCAATCATCATTACCGAAAATGGATTAGGTGCTTATGATACATTAACAGAAGACGGAAAGGTACACGATCCTTATCGTATCAAATATTATCAGGAACATATCAAACAGATGCAGCTGGCGATTACCGATGATGTTGAAATGATGGGTTATTGCCCATGGTCTGCCATCGATTTGATTTCTACGCACGAAGGTATGAAAAAGCGTTATGGCTTCATTTATGTTGACCGTGATGAATTCGATTTAAAGACACTGAACCGTTATCGTAAGGACAGCTTCTTCTGGTATAAGAAAGTTATCGCAACAAACGGTGCTGATTTAAGTAACGACTAGTATATAGAGGTTATCGAAATTTCGATAACCTTTTTTGTGCAATGTGTTAAAGTGTAATGGTCAAGTGAGGCAGCATATGAAAGATAAAAAAATCTTCTTTTTTGATATAGACGGAACGTTAATTGACAGCTCAAAAGGCCAGCATTCCATAACAACCGCCGTCAAAGAACAATTAGACCGATTAAAACATCTTGGATATGAAACGATCATAGCTACCGGAAGACCCAGGGCATTTATCAATAAAAATCTTCTTTCAGCCGGATTCAGCGGTATGATCTTATGTAATGGGGCTCATGTTGAACTGGATGGCAAAACCATTTATCGAAATATACCGGATGCCGATCAAACGCATTTATTGATCCAAAGGTTAAATGAATGCGGCTGTCAATATGTGATTGAAACAGAAGATTATTCCTATATCGATTCTTCATTCTCCAAAAGTCTTGATTTTTTTGTCCGCGAAGATATCAATAAAGATAAAATCATATATGATTTTGATGTGGATAATCTATATGGTTCGATACTAAAACTCGAATTAACAATGAGTAAAAAGAATGTAGATATAGTACCTCAGATTATTCCCGATTGTTTTCATTATGATGGATACGGAACTGAATTTTTTATGGAGATTTTTGCCAAGGACAGTTCAAAGGCCAAAGGGATGGAAATCATTGTCGAAAAGCTTCAGGGAACCAGAGAAAACACATGGGCATTCGGTGATGGAATCAACGATATCGAAATGATTCAATATGCCGGACATGGCGTGGCGATGGGAAATGCCTGTGATGAATTAAAAGCCATCGCTGATGAGGTCTGTAAGCCTATCTCAAAAAATGGTTTGGTAAAATATTTGGTGAAAATAAAGTAAGCCTCGTGCACGCAGCACAAGGCTTTATTTATTAGATGTTTGTAAATATTGAATGAAAGGATTCAAACGTTTATCCTTTTTCATCAAACAGTAAAACTGTACCGTAGCTTCCGGATCTATAATCGGGATAAGAATACGGTTTGGATTATTCCTTTCGCGTATGGATCTTAAAGATACATCCGTGGCAAAGGAAAGTAGGGAAGATGCGTTTTCCAGGGCATTTAATGACTCTCTGTCACTTTGCCTGAGAATCTTGGAGTTCGGCAACATTTTCTTTTTGATTTCATCCCATACACCCACATAGGAAATCTGTAAGAAGGTATTGCCATCGATATCTTCAAATGTTACACCGGTATCCTTAAACTTTTTAAGCGCATGATCTGAGGGGATGGATACATATAAAGATTCCGTAGAATACGGAAGGCATTCGATATTGGGTATATCCATCGGGTGAGAGAGGATGATGATATTGTATTTTTGATCTTCTAATCCCTGCAGGAGGTTTTCTTCATTTTCTGTTTCACAGGTAATACTCATGTCCGGGTAAAGCTGTGTCATTACCGAAGGTATCTCCATGATTGGTCCGGGAGCCTCGCTTCCGATAGAAATCGTATGGAGCGAGCTGTCATAATAGCGTACCATTTGTATCATCCGGTTTTCCGAATTTAAAATATCCTGAGCCAGCTGGGCGGCAAGGATGCCTGTATCATTTAAGGAGATGCTGTTTTTGGTCCTTGTAAATAAGGAGACATTTAAAATCTCCTCCAACCGTTTCATAGAGCGGGAAAGAGCAGGCTGAGATATATGCAGATGCATAGCAGCAGCGGAAAGTGTTCCAAATTGGTAAAAGGCTGCAAGTGCCTCCAGTAGATGAATTTCAATCATATGTGATCCTCACTATTCTCCTTAATTATAACTCATTCCGGGTATCAAAACAGAGTAAAGGTCGAATCCCTGGCAGGAATCGACCTTCTTTTCTATTATTCCGGTTTTTTGGTTCCACATTCCATGCAGAATTTACCTGTGTTTTCCGATTGGCAGGAAGGGCAGATCCATACCCCGGCTGCTGCTTTTACAGGATCCCGCATAATACTTTGGTTACGGAAGCGGTTGATAATGAGCATATCACTCTCTGATGGAGAGGCTTCTGTTAAATTGAATTCATCAATCGCAATTCCGTATCTTTCCTTCCATCCTTTAAACAACATATCCAGATTCAAGGAAATGTCTTTGGAGTGCTCCGGTAATGCTTCATATGATATTTTCTTTTCACCTAATTTCATAATCGCAGGTGCTAAACTTAATTTTAAATCTTCTTGTAAAAGAGTATCTATATTTTGCTCTACAGGCATATATTGTTCAATGTTGGTTACATGCCATTTTAAGTTTCCTTTGCAGGTAAGGGAAATATCTAAATCGAGTCCGATTGACTCATCAAAATAGCGGTAAGGCATCGGTCTGGAGGTTTCAAAATCCACCGAGTTTGAAGTAAGCTTGCTTGAATCCATGCCGGAAGCCCATCCATCGATAATAGCTTTAACCTGTTCACCTAATTCAATATATTTGTTGTATTCATTGATGGCAGCCTGCTGTTTTAAGCTTTCTGCAATGGAATTGAATTTCCAGTTTCCGGTCTCCTGCTGCATACGATATTCACCCGTGTTAACAGCAGAGCCATTTAACTGGAAACCCATATCATCAAAGTATGGATGGTCTACCAATACATTCGCATAGAATGAATATGAGTATTCATAGCGTGGTGGATCATAGCTGACAGATTTTCCTTCTATTGTCTGTTTTAATTCATGACGTATTTCCCGTACATCCAATTTACATCCCTTTGCCTGGGACCAGTTTAAAATATCCGGATTATCTGCCTTAAAATCTTTGGATGTTGTGATCGCAAATTGTTTCTTTGTTTCATCGATATGTAATTTTGCGTAACTGTTTCCGTATGTCTTATCGCTATGGAAGTTAGCTGCCACTGCTTTATTATCTTCTCTATAGGCCAGCTGTTCTTTGATCTGTGCAACGGTAGAATGACGTCTTTCATCAAACCATGGTGATAATTTCTTTGCGCAGTCCTTGCAGAGATTTCCATCTTCCAGTTTGCGATTTCCTAAAAGACCGATTTTATTTCCGCATATATCGCAATATTTTTTATCGAATAATCCCATAATAATCTCCTTTCATAATGTCTTGTTAATTATATTGAACTAACACACTCTTACGAGTGTGGGCTTTTTTGTGAAAAGCCATAGTTCTACTCCTTTCTTTATTTTACACTTAAGTCAT